>CAMNAC010000064.1 GCA_946530475.1 uncultured Mycoplasmatota bacterium | reverse complement strand
CCCTACTCATATCTTTAATCCCTTCTTAAAGCTCTTTGAAATCATAGGAACAGAAGTATCATTATCAAAATAAATGATTCCTTTCTTTTTATCAATGGAATGAACTCGGTTCATATTGGTAATACATGCTCTATGAGTTTGTTGAAATCTAGAGTCTAGCATCTTATTTAATTCAATCAAAGTTTTATTTACTTTGTATTCGGTATAATTTGTCACAATAATACTTTTTCTTTCTACACTATCATGTGTAATATATAAAATATCATCTAAAGGAATGGTATATAAAGAACCATTGTCTTCAAAACGAATTGCTTGTTTTATTCCAATCATTTTTAATGCATTTTTGATTGCTGATTCTAGTCTATGTTCTTGATTATTAAACTTACAAATAAAAGTCAAAAACATTAATTCATCTTGTAATAAAACATTCCCTAATTCATTATGAGCAGTAAGAAAGATTAGAATGCTATCTATATCATTGGTTCTTATTTTTCTAGCAATATCAATCCCTGATGCGCTTGGTGCTTCTATATCCAAAATATATATTTTATTTGGTAATTCGGTTTCTAATAATTCCATAAATTCAGAATCATAATCTGAAAAAATATGAGTTTGATAGGTTAATTTGTTTTTCATCATTACTTTACTAATAATCTGTTCTACATTATTTCTTATAGTAACATTATCATCACAAACAATATAATGAATCATACTACAACTCCCCTTCCATTAGCGTATCGTGAACTATACTTAAAAATAATATCATATCTCACGTTTATTTGCAAATGAAAAAGGCACTTAAAAGTACCTTACACACCACCTTTTTTTCCTTTCCATCTTAAGGTGATTTTTCGAAACCAATCCACTGGAACAACCGTTGATGCGATAAGAATCGTAATGAGTAATTCTCTTAATGTTAAACCAGAAGTACGAAATAAAGTTCCTCCATAGTAAATAAGCAGTAATTGAACAATACTAATAAAACACATCACCAATAGAAATACCCTATTTTTTAAAATATGGTTTAATAAATCTAATCGATGCGTTCTTGCATTAAAACTATTAAAAATATCTAAAAAAATAAACAAAGCAAAAAATGCGGTCATTAAGTATTCTTTGTTAGGAGAATCTCTATAAAAAGATTGAAAGAATGGGATTTTTAAAAATGCGATACAAAGAAGGCAAGAATACAATCCAGTAAATCCAATTTGATGAATCATATATTGATTCATAATGGGCTCTTCTTTTTTCTTTGGATATTCCAGCATATATTCTTTTAGGGGTGGTTCAAAAGCGAATGCTAAGCCTGCTAAAGTATCCATTACCATGTTAATCCAAAGCATTTGAATAATCGTTACAGGAGCCCCAATTCCAATAAAAGGACCTATGATTGATAACCCAATTGCGCAAAAGTTAATCGTTAATTGTAAAATAATAAATTTTCGAATACTCTTAAAAATAGTTCTACCAAATAAAACAGCTTTTGAAATCGATAAAAAATTATCATCTAAAATAATAATATCACTTGCTTCTTTAGAAACTTCTGTCCCACTTCCCATAGAAAATCCAACATCTGCCTTTTTTAATGCAGGAGCATCATTCACTCCATCTCCTGTCATTCCTACTACATAATCTAATTCTTGACTAATTCTGATTAATCTACTTTTATCTTGCGGAAGAGCGCGTGCTAAAACAGCTAAAGAAGGAAGTTTTTCTTTCATTTCTGCATCACTCATTTTTTCAAACTCACTACTTGTTAAAACAAGAGATTGTTTTTCATTTAAAATACCAACTTCTTTCGCAATACTTTTTGCTGTTTCTTTATGATCTCCTGTAATCATAACTGGTTGAATATGTGCTTTTTTAACTAATTCAACTCCTTCACATGCTTCTTTTCTAACCTCATCTTTCATAAAAACAAATCCGATCAAGCAAAAATTCTTCATGATTTCTTCTTCACTTTTTACAAGGGCTAATACACGCATTCCTTGTTTCGTAAAAATAGAAATCTTTTCTTCTAATATTTTAGACGAAATAAGAACCTTCTTTCCTTCTTTATAATAAGAGGTACAAAAAGGAAGTAATACTTCAGGAGCACCTTTCCAAAGTACTTTTTTAGGATGATCTAAAATCGTAATTCTAGAATATTTCGTTTTACTATCAAAAGGAATTTTATTCGTATATTTTACTGTTGTTTCTTCAAAAGGAAAAAAGTTTAAAAGAGCTCGATCCGTTATATTCCCACCAATTGCTTGTTTTTTATCATCCCAATTACTCGAATTATTTATAATCATAGATTCTTTTATGATGGAATACAAAGAAGAATTTCTTAATTCTTTTTCATTTTTGTAAATTTTTCCATCTCCACTCATAATTCCAGTCACTTCTAATTTCCCTTTGGTTAACGTTCCTGTTTTATCCGTAAATAAAATATTAATACATCCTGCTGTTTCAATTCCAACCAATTTTCTTACCAATACATTACTTTTTAACATTCTCTTCATATTAGAAGAAAGAACTAAAGTAATCATCATCGGTAATCCTTCT
>CAMNAC010000063.1 GCA_946530475.1 uncultured Mycoplasmatota bacterium | reverse complement strand
GTATCAAATTTCATTCTATCTGTAAAGAAAAGAAGTACCTAAGTACCTCTATAATCTTTTTTGAATGTTTCTTTATTTATATTAATCATTTTTATTGCTGCTTCATAACATATTAATATTTCGTCTGTTAAAATACTTTCATTTCCAATTTTTTTATCAAATAACTTTTTTTCTTTGATATCATCAAGTAATTGATGAATTTCAAATGATTTCTCGTAAGTTATGATATCAAAATTTTTATGAGTGTAATAATATTCGATCCACTGTAATAATTCAACTTGTATCTCTTTATACTCTTGCATAATATCAGAAAATGAATCAAATTGATTTAAAACATCAATATACCCCAATATAATTACAAAATGTTTGAATGCTTTTTTATAATAATCTAAATTCATTATAAAACCTCCCTTATTGCAAAAAGAAGTACCTAAGTACCTCTTATTTTTCTTCTTTTAATAATTCCATTGCTTTACGCATTTTGATATCATATTTAACCATTTCAGCTCCACCAAATGCAGTTAAGAATTCTTCTTTCTTCATTTGATAATGACTTGCTAAATGTTCTGCTTCCTGATCAGCTTCTTCATCAGTAACTTCAAATTTTTCTTTTTCTGCAATTGCTTCTAACATCAAACGATAAAGTACACGATTATTTGCTTCTTCTTTCATTTGATCACGTAATGCAGTTTCATCAGATTGAGTAAATTGATAAAACTGTTCTAATGATAACCCTTGCATTTTTAAATGTTCTTCGTATTGTCTTAACATACGATCTGTTTCTTCTTTAATCATCACTTCAGGAATATCAACTTTTACATTTTTAGCTGCTGCAGCAAGTAAATCATCCATGTATTTATTTTCTGCATCTGCATCTTTTCTAGCACGAATGTTTTCTTTTACTTGTTTTTCCAAAGCTTCTTTGGAATCGATTCCTTCCATTCCTAAATCTTCAAAGAAATCTTTATCTAATTCTGGAATGATCGTTTCCTTAATTTCATGAACTTTTACTTTGAAAGTAGCTTTCTTTCCTTTTAAATCTTCAGCATGATAATCTTTAGGGAAAGTAACTTCAATTTCTTTTTCTTCTCCACTCTTCATTCCAATTAATTGTTCTTCAAATCCTGGAATAAAACTATTGCTTCCAATTTTTAATGGATAGTTTTCTCCTTTTCCACCAGGGAAAGCAACTCCATCTTTAAATCCTTCAAAGTCAATAATTGCAGTATCACCATTTTGAAGTTTTGCATTCTTATCTTTTGTAACTTCTTCTGCATAGTGACTTCTCATATGTTCAATATTTTCTTCAATTTCTTTTTTAGTTACTTTTACTTCTTCTTTTTTTACTCCTAAACCTTTGTATTTTCCTAATTTTACTTCAGGTTTTAAAGTTAATTGAAATACAAATTCTACACCTTTTTCATCAATGCTTTTTACACTCATTTCAGGTTGTGCAACAATTTGTACATCTTTATTTGCTTCAATCATTTCATGATAAGCATCTTCTACACAAAGGTCAGCTGCATCAAAATATAAAGATTCTTTTCCATATTTTTTTAAGAATACTTCTTTTGGAGCATGGCCAGGACGAAATCCATCTATTTTTGCTTTTTTATTTGCTTTTTGAAATGCTTTTTCTAAAGCTTCTTCCCATTTTTTTCCATTTACTTTTACTGTATATTCTTTCATTTTAATTCCTCCAATACGTATCTAGTATACCATATTTTACCGTTTTTTCAAGTATTGAAAACTCTTATTTTCTGTTAAGTATTTAAAAAAAGGTCATTTTTTATGACCTTTATTTTATCGCACCAACAGCTGGTGAAAATGTTTTTTCAGTTCCCCTACTACTAATTTCTAAAGTTTCATATGCTAGCAAACAAGTTGAACCTTCTTCTACAACAATATCATTACAAGAATCAGGGTCTGTTTTTATTATGTGAACCTGCGTGTCATTCTCTTCTTTATTTGGAGAATAGCTTACTTCTATCACAAACAATCCATTATTAAAACCACAGGTTGAATAAGAACCATTTTCATCAATGTGGCAAACTCCTGAATTCTGATTAAACCATGATTCTAGACTTTGTAATACCCGTACATGGTCTGAATAAATTCCCATTCCATCAAAGCAATATTCTTTATCCGCCATATAACATAAATAATATGGTCCTATAATATCATTGTTTACTTCATATTTAAAATAATAGTCTGAATTTAATGCAGCTGCATTCTTTTGATATGGAAAAATCTGGTTTTGACAAGTCATATCTCCTTCTTGGATAAATTCACCGTCAATGCCTTCTTGAATATATTGTTGACATGCTGGTTCTGTAGGAAAACTGAAACCATTGTCACAAGAATTAAATGCTTCTCCCTCATTTGTTCTTACAGCGCACCATTTTTCTCTAAAAATAGAATCCCCTACCTTTGCACCTTCCATTGAATAAATAGTACCTGTGACAGGCCCTTGCGCTTGATTACTAGATGTTGGTGTTGATAAATCTAGTGATTGAATAGAACTTCCATCACATCCTTCTTCTAATTTGGTAATGGTAACATCCGTATCCGTAAATCCTTTTGTTACACACCATGTTCCATCATTCATTTCAAGTGCGATATCTCCACTGACATTGATAGCGGCATAACCTGCTTTAGGCTTACTCCCTTTATAATCCAAATCTGTTCCTGTTAAATCTACTACAAATGTAGAATTACCAT
>CAMNAC010000062.1 GCA_946530475.1 uncultured Mycoplasmatota bacterium | reverse complement strand
TCATAAATCACCTCTATTAAACAATATGAGAATAGAAAAAAAATATACAAAAAAACGACTTTCGTCGCTATTTTATAAATCCATTTTGTACATATTTTGTTTCATTCACTACAATAAATGCTTTAGAATCTAGTTTTTTAATTAAGCTTTGTAAATGATCAAAATTCTTTTTATCAATTTCTATAAACATCATATATTTTTCGTTTTCGGTATCTCTTCCTTTAACATCGACTACAGAAACCGCATATCCTTCTTTTCTTATCGCATCAATCATTTTATCATTTTTTTCACTGGTTATAACTTGTACTGCAAAGTTACCTTTTACAATCTTTTGCGAGAGTCTTGTTCCAACTAAAGTACCTGTTGCGTATCCTCCTGCATAAGCAATCATAATCCATGGACTATCGATTGTTCCTGCAATCGCATCGCGTGCAACACTAAACCAAATACAGATTTCAATAAATGCGACAAAGAACGCTAAAACAGATTTTCCTTTTCCAACAAGAATGATTCGAATTGTTCCAATGGAAACATCGCATAAGCGTGCTAAAAATATTTTTACACATAATAAAAATAATAACATAATATCCCTCTTTTATAGTTTGTATAAATTTATTCTCATTATACCATTTTTCTTTTTTGAAATCTATAGTATAATATAATTAGGTGATACTATGAAGAAGAGAAGGTTAAAGAAAAGCGCGAAAATAATTTTGATTGCTGTTCCAACATTGATTCTTTTCATTACCATTATCACAATGTATTTAATCCGAATTAATACGCTTTCTTATAAATTACATGAAGTAGGATATGATAAGGAAGAAATTGAAATAATTCAAGAAAAATTAGATGAGAAAACACAAAAAAGTTTATTAGACCGTCCTTATAATCAAAGTATCCCACTTCTAGTAAAAGAACCATATTTTTTGCAGAAAAATTTAGAGTCTTATCTGACTTATTTAAAAGATCATGCCAAAATGAAAAAAGAAGAGGTAGTAGGAATTGTAAATGTTCATGCAGATAAAGATTTTTATACGGATGCCATTCAATCAGATACTTCTTTAGGGGATGCGGTATTAGTAAATAAATACTATTATTTAACACAAGATTATGATTCAGGAAATATTGAAGACATCAGTGCTCAATATGCATATGATGGAAATTCTATTAGAGATTATGTATATGATGCATTTATTGAACTATGGGAAGCAGGTCAAAAAGAAGGATATACATTCATCATTAATTCTTCTTATAGACCTTATGAAGATCAAGAGGAAATATATGAAAGTTATAAAGATAGTTATGGAACTGATTATGCAGACTCTTATGCTGCAAGACCAGGATTTTCAGAACATCAAACAGGACTTGCATTAGACATCATTTCTTATCCAGTAGATTATGAAGATTTTGAAGATACCAAAGCTTATCAATGGCTCATAAAACATGCTCATGAATATGGATTCATTTTAAGATATCCAGAAGGAAAAGAAAAACTAACTGGTTATCATTTTGAATCTTGGCACTATCGATATTTAGGGAAAGAACTTGCGACAAAAGTTTATGAATCTGGTTTAACTTATGATGAATATTATGCATTTTATTTAGACAAGAAGGTAGAAAATGAAGAGACGAGTCATTAAAAAAAGATTATTCTTTCTATTGATACTCTTAATTCTCCCTCTTTTTTTCTTGCTTCCTTCTAAAAAAGAAGAGGAAATGAAAGATTTATCTACCTATACTAAAAAAGAAGTAGAAGCTTATGCAAAAGAAGAAGAATTAGAATTACAAATTGAAGAAGAGTATTCAGAATCAGTACCAAAAGATCAAATGATTTCACAAAGTATTCCAAAAGGAAAAAGATTTCATCATAAAGATCATTTAAAGGTAAAGTTTTCTTTAGGAAAAATCGATAAAAATGTTTATCAAGATAGTCATGTGGATGAATTAGGATTTGTTCCTATCATGATGTATCATGGAATCTATAATAAAAAAGATTCTGAAACAGAATACACAGGTGGAAATGTAGATTATGATGGATATCAAAGAACGAGTGAATCTTTTAAAAGAGATTTAGAAACATTTTATCAAGAAGGGTATTATATCATTCCATTAAAAGATTATATCAAAGGAGAAATCAATGTTCCTTTAGGAAAAAGTCCAATGATTTTAACATTTGATGATGGGTTTGCGAATAATATGCAAGTAATTGGAAAAGAAAATGGGGAAATACAAATCGATCCAAACTCAGCAGTTGGAATTATGGAAGAATTTAAGAAGAAACATCCAGATTATCCAGTTACTGCCACATTCTTTTTAAATGCTCCATTATTTAGACAAAGCGATTACGAAGAAGAAATCTTTGATTATATGATAGAGCATGGTTATGATATTGGAAATCATACGTATTCTCACCCGGATTTTACAGAATTAACTTATGAGGAAGCTGTAAAAGAAGTAGGTTCGATGTATCAAATTTTAGAAGAAAAGTTAAAAGATCATTATGTGCATATCATCGCACTTCCATATGGGTCTCCTTATGAGAAAGATCATGAAACTTTTCCAGCCATTCTTTCTGGAAATTATAATGGATTTGAATATCATACAGATGCTACGTTACAAGTAGGATGGGAAAGTAATTTTTCTCCTTATTCCAAAAACTTTGATCCACAGTTCATGAAACGAATTAGAGCATACGATAACAATGGAGAAGGATATGACATTGAAATGAATTTAGAAAGGTTAAAAAATACTCGTTTTATTTCAGATGGTGACTCTAATCAAATCACAATTAAAAAAGAAGATATGGAATATTTAAAGGAAAACACTTCTAGAAAGATTGTCACTTATTAATTGGTGAATATTATTGATTATCATTTTATCAAGTGATAAAATTGATGTAGAAAGTAGGGATAAAATGAAGAAAAAAGGATTTACATTAAT
>CAMNAC010000061.1 GCA_946530475.1 uncultured Mycoplasmatota bacterium | reverse complement strand
TAATGCAAAAGTATTGGAACTAATGGATCAGGGATATGAAATAGGGAACTATAGTATTCAAAACAATTATCAAGATAGTTCTTTTGTGTGGATGGATACCATTATCAAAAAATTAGGGAAACAAAAACAAAGCTATTGTTATATGGAAGAAAAAAAAGAAGATGATCTTATGATTTGTATGATGAATAAAGATTATACCATTATGCCAAATATAAGAATTCAAAATTATCCACTCAAAGAAATCAAAGAACAATTACAAGCAGGAAGTATTATTTCTCTTCCTATGAATCAAAAAGTATTAGAAGAATTATCAAGTATCATTTCTTATATTGAGTCAAAAGGATACACAATTGAATTATTAAAGACTCATTTAGAAGAATAAAATTACTTGTTTTTTTTATGTACCTTTTATATAATAACCTTGGTGATTTTATGAAGAAACCAGAATTACTTGCGCCTGCTGGAAATATGGAAAGCCTTAAAGCCGCAATCGCTGCTGGGTGTGATGCCATCTATTTAGGTGGTTATCAATTTGGAGCGAGAAGCTTTGCTGGAAACTTTTCCAATGAAGAATTAAAAGAAGCAGTGGAATATGCACATTTAAGAAATGTAAAAGTGTATGTGACTGTAAATACTTTAGTTTATGAGGAAGAAACCGAATTGTTTTTTTCTTATATTGATTTTTTATATCATGCAAATGTAGATGCTTTATTAATTCAAGATTTAGGAATGATGGATTATATTAGAAAAGTCTATCCGGATATGGAACTTCATGCTTCTACGCAAATGCATATTCATAATTTAGATGGAGTGAAATTTGCAGAAAGAATGGGATTAAAAAGAGTGGTTTTAGCTCGTGAAACTCCAATTGAACTTGTAAAAGAAATCAGAAATCAAACAAATTTAGAACTAGAAATATTTGTTCATGGTGCTTTGTGTATCAATTATTCTGGTCAATGTTTTATGAGTTATTTGAATGGTGGAAGAAGTGGAAATAGAGGAACTTGTGCGCAAAGTTGTAGACAAAAATATCAGTTATATGAAGAACAGAACGGAAACAGAAAACTATTAAAAGAAGGCTATTTATTAAGCACCAGAGACTTAAATACATTAGATCACATTGGAGAATTAATAGAAGTAGGAGTAGATAGCTTAAAAATAGAAGGAAGAATGAAACGACCAGAGTATGTATATTATGTGGTTTCCCTTTATAGAAAAGCAATTGATTCTTATTTAAAAAATCAAAAAATAGAAATTTCTGATTCTGAAATCAAAGATTTAAAAAAACTCTTTCATCGAACTTTTACAAAAGGATTTTTATTCCATGAAAAAAATGATCATTTTATTCATTCTTTTCGTCCTAATCATTTAGGAATTGAAATAGGAGAAGTTTGTAAAGTAGAAAAAGATATGATTTCCATCCGATTAAAAGAAGAAGTATCCATTCATGATGGAATCCGAATATTTGGAAAAGAAGATGTAGGAACGACACTCAATGTTTTTTATAAAAATGGAAAAATAGTAAAGAAAGCTTATCCAAAAGAAACCATTACTTTAAAAGTAAAAGGAAGGGTAGAAAATCATAGTAAAGTCGTTAAAACAACCGATCAAGAACAATTAGAGTATTTACAAAAAGAAATACAAGAAAAAGATCGAAGAATTCCAATGAAAGGGATTTGTAAAATAGATGATTATTTAGAGCTTACCTTAATCTGTGGAAAAGATTCGGTTACGGTAATTAGTGATTTCAAAGTGGAAAAAGCAAAAAATCAAGCAATTACAAAAGAAAAGATCACAGAACAAATAAGTAAATTAGGAGATAGCGTTTATAAAATGGAATCTTTTAAAATTTCTTTAAAAGAGCAATCTTTTGTGACAATCAAAGCATTAAATGAATTAAGAAGAAACGCCGTTATTAAATTAAATGAGAAAAGACTGGAAAGAGAGAAATTAGGACGTCAAAAGTACACCATCAAATTACCTGATTTTGAAAAAAAAGAAGAATCTTCTTTATATGTAAAAAGTCTAAAATCGTATCAGAATCATAATAAATATGATGTGATTTATGCAGAAGAGCCTCTTTATTCGAAATTACAAGACCCTAAGTGTATTTTAAAATTACCTAGGGTAATGGATCATTATCCCAAAACAAAAGATAGGGTATTAGTAGGAGAAGTAGGCGGATTACATTATGCTTCTTTTGATACTGATTTTTCTATTCATGTGACAAATTCTTATACCCTTGCTTTTTTACATAGTATTGGTGCGAATAAGGTAACTTTATCTTATGAATGTAGTATGGAACAAATAAAATCTTTATTAGATGCTTATGAAAAAAGATATCAAAAACATCCGAATGTAGAAGTATTAGTTTCTTATTATCCAGAAGCTATGATTATGAAATACAATCCTTTTTCTGATTATGGAGTGGATCATTTAATCTTAAAAGATCGTTTTCAAAATGAATATCAATTTGAAAATAAAAACAAGTATGTTATTTTATATGATAGAAAGAAAAAAATAATCGATCATCCTGAAACGCTCTATCAAATAGGAGTAAATTCTTTAAGGGTGGAAGAATAATATGACAAAGGAAGAAATGTTAAAAAAATTATCTTATTCCAAATTTCGAAGTAGTTTTCATTTGAATCAAAAAATGAAAAATTATGTAAAAGAAAAAGGCATGGATGAGATAAAAAAACATACTTATGATTTTTTAACAAAGCGTTTAAAAGATGCATATCCTATAAACGATGGGAAACAAACTCCTATGAGACAAGTGCATCCTACTTTTATCGCTCAGCATGCGTGTGCATGTTGTTGTAGAGGATGTTTAGAAAAATGGTATCATATACCAAAAGGAAGAGAATTAACCAAAGAAGAACTTGATTATTTAGTTTCTATATTATTACTGTGGATAGAGAAAGAAAGCAAATTATAATTGCTTTTTTTTCTATTTTTCTGTATAATGAATTTGAAAATGGTTTTCAAATTGGAGAGTGTATTATGAGAAGTAA
>CAMNAC010000060.1 GCA_946530475.1 uncultured Mycoplasmatota bacterium | reverse complement strand
GAATCAGAATTTGGATCACCCGTTGTTACAATTTTAAATTCTCCATTTTTAATCGTTAATGTAGTTTCTGCTTGTATTCCATCCTTTTCTGTTTTTAAATCAAAAGTTCCATTTTCAATTGTTACATAACCTAATGTAGCATCTGTATCATTCGTTGATTTAATCGCATCTCCTTTGGCTGAAATAGTAAATGTTCCATTTTCTATAACCACAGAATCTTTTCCTCTAATTCCATCATCAGCTGAATCAATTATGATTGTTCCGTTTTTAATTAGCAACGTATCTTTACTTACAATTCCATCTGCATAATTAGCAGTTATTTTTAGTGTTCCAGTTCCTTCTATTACTAAGTCATCTTTACTAAAAATTACTCCATCAGGTTCTCCACTGGTATCCACAGAATGATTACTAGAATCTGTTAAAGTATTGGTTGTTCCATCTGCTAAAACAAGAGTTACCTTCTCAGCTTGCATCACATATATAGGCGCACTTGTACTTGAAGTAATTTCTGCGTTTGATAAAACCAATGTTACTTCTTCATGATCTGCATTAATGACAATTGATCCATCTTCTAATGTTCCTGTAACAGTATATGTTCCTCCTTTTGTAATAGTAAGAGTTGTTCCATTCAATGTTGTTCCATAAGGTGCTTCAATACTAGTACCATTTAAAGTAATTGTATTTCCTGAAGTATAAGAACCACTAGAGGAATTATTTGTATTCTCTGAGTCTTTTTTTATTCCATTTAAATAAACTAGTCCTCCCATTAAACCAAAAGCTAAAATTATAACAAGGACTATTATAATCGTTTTTTTAGAGTTCATTTGGATTGATCATCTCCCTTTCAATACTTATTTTTAAATTTCCATTACGAACACGTAATGCATCTATAAATTCTTTTACTTTTGTATGATCCATAGATATTTCATAAGATAATTCATAGATACTTCCCATATTCACTGTTTTAATTCCAACAAATTGGCATTTCGTTGTATACTTTTCAAATATTTCATTAAAAATATCTTGATAATCTAAATCTTCTGGAATTAATACTTTTAATATTCTCGTTTGCTCTTTTGGTTCACCAAATTTAAAACGATACAAAAGATACATTAATAAATTAGAAATTATTGTTATAAAGATTGCGAATACAATTTGTCCCATCCCAATGGATAATCCTAAAGCCATCGCTAAAAAGATACTAGCAATTTCTTTAGAAGTTCCAGGTAAACTACGAAAGCGAATCAAACTAAATGCACCTAATACTGCAATACTAGATCCTAAACTTCCATTCACCATTACCATTACCACAAAAACCAAAAGTGGTAATAAACATAAAGTCACAACAAAATTTTTGGAATATCGACTTGTTTTCATATACGTAAATGCTGTTACAAGTCCTAAAACGATCGCACTTACCACACATGTCACAACATTTAAAAGTGTTAATGTTGTGGTGCTAAAAATACTTTCAAACATAATTTTTTTCCTTCTTTCTTAAACTGTTTTGATAAATTTCTCCATACTTTGAAAAAGATGTTGGATAAATCTTTAAATCACATAATAATTTTGAAAACCAAAGAGGCATTCCACTGATTGATTTTACTTCCATGATATAATCTCCATCCTGTAGAAGTAACTTCCCACTAGATCCATTTTCTAAATTTAATTGATCTGTTCTACTTCTAATATGATAATCAAAAGTAATACGAAATTCTGGATTATCTTTTCCTAAATAAGCGATTCTGTCATATGCAAGATACAATTTCTTTTCAATTTCGTAATGCTTAAAGCAATAGTCAATTTCTCTCATAATTTGGCTATCTTCAGGAATCACTCCATACTCAATATAGTCATATGCCTGCTTTAATGTCATCGCAACTCTTCGTTTTCCAACGACTCCGTCATATTTCTTTTTTATTTCTAAAAATACCAAACTATCATTTTTTGGAGTTCCATAACTTCGAAGACGTATCTTTTCTTTATAGGGTGGTTTTTCTAAAGATGTCCTAATCAAATCATAGTCGTCTGTGTCAAAATAAATATTACAAATGGTACTTTCTCCATAAGGATCTGTGTTCATGTAATCAACAATTGATTCTTTTATTTTTTGAAATTGATCTTCATTAATTCGATATTTTTGTTCTACCCTTCTAAATACTTGAATTGGTCCATTCATTTTCTCTCTCCTTTCGCTTACTAATATACGTACCTTTTTTTAAGAAAACGTGAAGATTTTGTGGAATTTTTGTGAAAAAAAAAGACTGATAAATCAGTCATAACAAGTATACCCTTTTTCTTCCATCGTTTTTTTATATTCTTCTATCCCACTTTCCAAAGGAATCATATCAAAATATTCTTTTGTGTCATTATCCATATTGGAAAAAGTAGCAGTTAATGTCACATCAATTTGATTATCATTTTTCTTTTCTGTTTCTAAATGAACCCCTTTTTGATCAATAATATCTTTATAATCATCTTTGATTCCTTGTTCAATTTGATCAATATATGGTTGATAGGTATTGTCTAAATTATATTGAAATTCAAAAGTAGTTTCATCCAATTGATCATCTACAAAATAAGAAATAACTTCTGTTTCAATTCTTAACCCATCATCTTCTGTTGCATTTTTACATGTAATCATTTCCCTATCTGATCCACCACAGGCAGTTATTAAAAAAAGAAACATAGTGGAAATTAATAATTTTGATAATTGCTTCATATCCATACTCCTTTACTTTTACAGTATAACAAACTATCTATTAAAAATCAATGAAGAGATACTAAATAAGAAGCTGCTAAAAACTCTAAAGGGAATTCTTTCATACGTTTTTTTACTTTTTCAAAATCTTTGTTCTCGATTAAAAAAGCAAAATTTAGAATAATGGATTTTTGACTCCACCATTCTCTTATTTTCTTGTTTTCTTTTTTATAAGATGATTTTATTCTTTTTCGAAAGGAGAAAATACTATACAAAGGATATTCTTCTAATTCAAATGCTTTTCCTAATAGTTCAAGTACTTCCAATTCAGGATACTCTTTTATAGAAGTAATAGAAGAAATCATTTTTCTCCATTTTTTAGAATATAAGATATGATGAATTTTAAGATGATTTTTTCGGAAAGTATATAAATTACCATCCAATTTCCCAAATGCTTTTAAAGTATCATGATATCCATATTGGATTGCTTTTATAGATTGTTCTTTATTAAACACTAGAAAATTACCAATCTCATTTCTTGGAATAATGTAGGTAATTGGGACTTGAGTATTTTTTACTTTCTGTTTTCTACCAACCGCCTGTAAAT
>CAMNAC010000059.1 GCA_946530475.1 uncultured Mycoplasmatota bacterium | reverse complement strand
TTCGGATAATATTATAGAGGAGTGTAAATAAAAATACTTCTTTTATAATTCCTAATAGATATGCCACTGTAAAAATAACAATTGATTTGGTTATTAGAATGTAGATTCCTTCTAATCCATATTGAATTACTTCAAGCTGTTCATCTGAATAATTAGAATCTTTTTTGTGAATATAGGATACTAGTTTTTGGACTATTCGTTCTCTCATATTACACCATACCTTCTTTAGCCAAAAACATTTTACGATATTCCAAAGTGAATTTTTTAGATTCTGTTTGAAATAACAAGAAGGCTGTTTGAATAAGAATAATTAAAAATTTAAAAATAAAAAAATACCCATTCAAGTAAAAAAAGAATCCTTTCAAACAAAAATATGGAATATTACCTTTATAGTAGGTAAAATGATATTGTTTTCCCGCTGGTTTCAAAGTACACTTGCTTTGAAATCGGTTTCATTAACATGAACTCTTTAGTATTAGTAAAATCAAGTGATTATGATATATTTTAGAAGTGGGAAAATATAGAAGGGAGATTGACTAGTTGTGAGAGGCAAAGTAAAATGGTTCAATAATGAGAAAGGGTTCGGATTTATTGAATACAAAGATGGGGAAGACATCTTTGTGCATTATTCAGCAATCTTATCGGAAGGTTACAAGACGTTAGTAGAAGGTCAATATGTAGAATTTGATCTTGTAAGAACGGACAAAGGTTACCAAGCTAAGAATGTTGTGGAAATAAAAGAAGCACTAGTCTAGTGCTTCTTTTTGTGGTATAATGAACTTGGAAAGGATGGATGTTCATGAAATTTAATATTCGTGGTAATAAGTTAGAAGTCACGAAACCAATCAAAGAATATGTAGAAGAAAAGATTGGGAAGTTAAACAAATATTTTGAAAATCCAGAAGACATTACAGCTCATGTAGTAGTAAGAGTACATGGCATTGACCAGATTGTAGAAGTTACAATTCCAGTCAAGAAACTTATCTTACGTGCAGAAGATCGAAACAAAGATCTTTATTCTGCAATCGATTTGGTTGTAGAAAAACTAGAAAGGCAGATTCGTAAGAATAAGACGAAGATGCAAAAGAAAAATCTACGTACGAAAATCACGGAATTGAAAAATGATTTTGAGGGAATCGTAGAGGAAGAAAAGAAAGTTGTAAAAAGAAAAAAATTGGAAATGAAACCAATGAGTGAAGACGAAGCAATTCTTCAAATGGAATTATTAGATCATGAATTCTTTGTATACGAAGATGCTGAATCAAATGATATTTGTGTTTTATATAAGAGGAAAGACGGGGATTACGGTTTAATCGATACAACGAAATAAAAAAACCGTTCGAAAAATGTGGATATTCCACATTTTTTCTATGCTTTTTTGTTTTTTTTTGATAAAATAGATGTTGTAGATGAAAGGATGATAACATGGGATTTTTTAAAAAGATCTTTGATCATGAATATAAAGAATTAGAAAAGTTTAAAAAGATTGCAGATAAAGTAGTTGCTTTAGATGAAGAAATGAGTAACTTATCAGATGAAAAATTAAAAGCTAAAACAGAAGAATTTAAAAAACGTTTAGCAAATGGTGAAACATTAGATGATATTAAAGTAGAAGCTTTTGCAGTTGCTAGAGAAGCAGCTTTCCGTGTGATTGGAGAAAAACCATTCTATGTACAGATTTTAGGTGGACTTGCAATTCATGAAGGTAATATTGCAGAAATGAAAACAGGAGAAGGAAAAACATTAACTTCTACTATGCCTGCATATTTAAATGCACTAGCTGGAGAAGGTGTTCATGTTATTACGGTTAATGAATACTTAGCCGGACGTGACGCAGAATGGATGGGAAACATTTATCGTTTCTTAGGACTTACAGTAGGGGTAAACTATCGTGAGTTAAATGCTCAAGAAAAAAGAGATGCTTATAATTGTGATATTATGTACTCTACCAATAATGAAATTGGATTTGACTACTTAAGAGATAACATGGTTGTAAGAGCAGAAGATAGAGTTCAAAGACCTCTTAATTTTGCGATTGTGGATGAAGTAGACTCTGCATTAATTGATGAAGCAAGAACACCATTGATTATTTCTGGTGGGTTTATGCAATCTGCTAATTTATATATCCAAGCAGACCGTTTTGCGAAATCGTTAAAAGAAGATGAAGGATATATTTACGATGAAAAAACAAGAGCAGTTGCTTTGGATGATACAGGAGCAGAACTTGCTCAAAAACAATTTGGAGTAGATAATCTATTTGATATTAAAAATACGACTTTAGTTCACTATATTAATCAAGCTTTAAAAGCAAATTATGCGATGAAAAGAGACTTTGATTATGTAGTAAGTGAAGGAAAAGTTGTCATTGTAGATCCATTTACTGGTCGTTTAATGTATGGTCGTGCTTATAACGATGGACTTCACCAAGCTATTGAAGCAAAAGAAGGCGTTGAAATCAATGCAGAAACTAAGACTTTAGCGACAATTACATTCCAAAATTTATTCCGTATGTATAAAAAACTTTCTGGTATGACTGGTACTGCCAAAACAGAAGAAGAGGAATTTAGAGAAATCTACAATATGTATGTTATTCAAATTCCTACTAATAAACCTGTCATTCGTGAAGACTTTGGAGATTTGTTATTCGCGACAAAAAAAGGAAAATACAATGCCATTGTAGAAGAAATTGTAGAACGCCATAAAAAAGGACAACCTGTATTAGTTGGTACAGTTGCAGTAGAAACCAGTGAACTTTTAAGTGACATGCTTAAAAAAGTACATGTTCCTCATGAAGTATTGAATGCAAAAAACAATGCTCGTGAAGCAGAAATTATCGCAAAGGCTGGAGAAAAAGGTGCTGTAACCATCGCAACTAACATGGCTGGTCGTGGAACCGATATTAAAATTACGGATGAAGTAAAAGAATTAGGTGGATTATGTGTACTTGGTACTGAAAGACACGAATCAAGACGTATTGACAACCAATTAAGAGGTCGTTCTGGACGTCAAGGAGATCCTGGAATGAGTCAATTCTGTGTTTCATTTGAGGATGACTTAATGGTAAGATTTGGTACTGATCGCGCAAAAACCTTACTTGCACGTGCTGGATTTAAAGATGGTGCATCTATTCGCAATAAAATGTTATCGAATACGATTGAATCTGCTCAAAGACGTGTAGAAGGTAATAACTATGATATTCGTAAACAATTATTACAATATGACAATGTCATCAATGAACAAAGAGAAATTATCTATGAAAGAAGAAATGATATTTTAGATAGTGAATCCATTCATGAAAGCGTTCTTAAAATATTCCGTGGTTATATAGAAGATCTAGTTCGTCCACATGTTGGACCAGATGGAAAACTTTCAGAACATGATATTGATGAATTATTAGAACCTTTTAATAACGGATTATTAAGAGTTAAGATGAAATCTTCAAATTTAGTGGATAAACCAGCAGAAGAAATTATGAATATTTTATATGCTCGTTTATCAGATGAATATGAAGCAAAATTAAAAGAAGTTCCATCAGAAATTTGTTCGGAATTTGAAAAGGCTGTTTCTTTAAGAGTTATCGATATGCATTGGATGGAACATATCAATACAATGTCTCATTTAAGAGAAGGTATTTATTTAAGAGGATATGCTCAAGAAGATCCAC
>CAMNAC010000058.1 GCA_946530475.1 uncultured Mycoplasmatota bacterium | reverse complement strand
AACAAAAGAAGACTTATGTGCACTAGCTAACAAAATAATTCCACAAGTAACCTTTTTATTAGAAGGGGAGGAATCCCATGAAAAAAACTGAATTACCAAAATTAGATTTAAGTGTTTATGAAGAAACTTTAGAAAATGGTCTAAAAGTATATGTAATTCCAAATTCCTATGCAAAAGGTGTCTATGCTACATTTACTGTGAAATATGGTGGAGGGATTGATGAATTTGTTCCTTATGGAGAAAAAGAATATGTAAAATTTCCACATGGAATTGCACATTTTCTAGAACATAAACTTTTTGAACAAGAAGATGGAACAGACCCAATGCAGTTTTTTAGTGAAAGAGGAGCTGACTGTAATGCATTTACAAATAGTAAGTGTACCTGTTATTTGTTTAGTGGAAGCAATGCTTACAAAGAAAATATTCGTTATTTATTAGATTATGTTCAAGCACCTTATTTTACAGATGAAAACGTGAAAAAAGAAAAAGGAATTATTGTTCAAGAAGCTAAGATGTATTTAGACCATCCAGGCAGAGTCATGTATTATGAAACGATGGAACAATTACTTGTAAAAGATCCAAACCGTTATTCTACAATAGGAACAATCGAAGAAATTAATTCCATTACAAAAGAACAACTATATCAATGTTATTACACATTCTATCATCCAAGTAATATGCTTTTAGTGATTTCTGGAAATGTAAAACCAGAAGAGATGATTGAATTAGTAAAAGAAAATCAAAATAAAAAAGTATTTCCAAAAAAAGAAGAGATTAAAGTAAAAAAAGAAAAGGAACCTTATCAAATTACAGAAAAAGAAGTCATTAAATATATGAATGTGCAGATACCAAAAGTATCTGTCAACATTAAAATAAATATCAAAAAATTAAAAGAACAATTCACAGAAAGAGAAATAAACTACTATGTATCTATGATGTTAGGAATTCATTTTTCGTCTTTATCTTTACTTCAAGAACGATTAGAAAAAGAACATATCATCAATGGAGGAATTGGTGGTATGGCAGAGTATATTGATGATTATTTATTGGTGACATTTGATGCAGAAACAAAAGAAAAAGATAAGTTTATTGAATCAATTATAGAGGAATTAAAAGATGTATCAATTACGGAAGAAGAATTTATAAGAGAACAAAGGGTTCGTATTAGTTCTTGTTATAAGGCAAGTGATTCTATTTATTCTATGAATGACACTCTTCGAAATCAAATTGTCAAATATGGTACTTTTTTTCCTAATACGATTTCAGAAATTAAAAATTTAAAATATGAAAACATTTCGATTGTAAAAAAGATTTTTGATGATTATAAAATGGGAATTGTTCTCATCCTTCCAAATGAAAAGACAATGTAAAGTCTTTTTTGCTTTTTATAATTTTTTCGTGTATAATGAAAATGGTGATCATATGAAGAAAAAAGGATTTACATTAATTGAACTTTTAGGAACTTTAGTTGTTCTTTCTATTGTGGTTGTAATCGCAATTCCAATAGTAGATAATGCCATTAAACAATCAAGACAAAAAAGCTATTTAGCTCAATTAAAGGGAATTGAATCTTCTGCAAGAGCATGGGCAGCTGATCACACTTTCGAAGTACCTTCTTCTGATGGGGAATCTAAAACATTAACATTAGAAGAGTTGGTTCAAGGTGGTTATGCAGAAAAAGGAATAATGGATCCAAAAAGCGGAGAAGCCTTCGTAAATATTACAGTTAAGATTGAATATCAAAACCATACCTTGGTTTATACTGTATATGATGATGGAGAAGCTGTAGAATTATAAAAAAATATTTTCTTTTTTTGAAAACTATGATAGAATGTTTTTAGTATGGAATAAAATTTAAGGAGGAATAAATATGGGATTTAGTTTAAAAAATTGGATATCATCCAATGAAGAAGATGTATTTTCAAATCCAAATGATGGAACAAATGATGAGTATTACAATGTAAAGCCAGAGGAAGCTCTAGCTGAAAATGATGGAAATTCAAAAATGATTTTATTAGAACCAAGAGCATATTCAGAAGCACAACAAATTGTAGATTATTTAAAAAATAGAAATAGTGTTGTGGTAAATTTGAAAAGAGTGACTTCTGATCAAGCAAAAAGAATCGTAGATTTTTTAAGTGGAACTATTTATGCGATAGGTGGAGATTTACAAAAAATCGGTGGGGGAATCTTCCTTTGTACACCTAATAATGTAAATGTCCAAGGAAAGATTACGGACGAAACAGAAGGTAAAGATATCCACGACAATAACGATATTAATATCGAATGGTAAAAAAAGACTAGAAAAGAATAAAAAACTGTGCTACAATAGGTAGCGCCAAGAGGTGATTATATGGCTCAATTTAATCATGCACTTCATGGCTATGATCCAGAAGAGGTCAATGCTTTTCTTGACAAGGTAATAAGGCAAGTGGAAATCATCATTGAAAATAACAAAGTAAAAGATAAAAAAATTGTGGAACTTGCAACCCTTGCAGAAGAAAACGAAAAATTAAAAGAAAAGCTTTCGCATTATGAAAATATGGAAGGAACATTAAAAGAAGCTATTTTAATGGCTCAAAAAACTTCCGATCAAATGCGTTATACCGCTCATCAAGAAAGTGAACTGATCATTTCAGATGCCAAGAAGAATGCGAATCGTATAGTGAATGATGCGCTTTTACAGGCAGAAAAAACAGAGATGGAAGCAGAAACTTTAAAACGTAATATTTTGATTTTCAAAAGAAAAGTCAGAAATATTATTCAAACACAGTTAGAGGTTGTTGACGAACTGGATAAAACAGAACTTTAAAACAAAAGAAAGAGACGCTATATTTTGAAATTCGTAGAGAATCTATGGCTGGTGAAAATAGATAAGGAAGAAATATAGGAATCACTCTGGATGTATTCTATGGATAAGATAGAATCGGTAACGCGTTATAGTTTCAAGTAAGAATTAAGGTGGTACCGCGGTTTTTCGCCCTTAGAGGTACCATCTTTTTTTTGTTAGAAAGAAGGGATAACTTGAACGATATTGGAACGAAAGAGTTAGAAACAGAAAGACTAATACTACGCAAAATCAAATTAGAAGATGCACATTCCATGTTTGAAAATTGGGCAAGTGATCCCAAAACAAAACTTAGGATGTATATTCGATTATGAAGGAGGATTATTATGTATTTTAAAGAATTAAAAAAAGGAACCACTCATGAAGTGGAGAAAGAATTATTAAAGGGTTGGCAAGAACAAGATATCTTAAACGAAACTATCCAAAATAGAGAAGGAAATGAAAAATTTGTTTTCTATGATGGACCAGCTACTGCAAATGGAATGCCTGGAGTACACCATATGCTTGCTAAATTTTTAAAAGATACCTTTTGTAAATACAAGACAATGAAAGGATATCAAGTATATCGTAAAGTTGGTTGGGATACTCATGGTCTTCCTGTAGAACTTGCTGTGGAAAAACAATTAGGTTTCAACAATAAACAAGATATTGAAGCTTATGGAATTGAGAAATTCAATAAAGCATGTAGAGAAGACGTTTGGAAAAATGAGGAAGCCTTTGAAAGACTTACCAATGAGATGGGACAATTCATTGATTTAAAAAACCCTTATGTTACTTATGACAATAATTATATTGAAACCGAATGGTGGATTTTAAAGAAATTCTTTGACGCAGGATTAATTTACGAAGGACATAAAATTTTACCTTTCTGTACAAGATGTGGTACAGGACTTGCTTCTCATGAAGTAGCGCAAGGATATAAAGAAATCTCTGTTAATTCAGTTATTGTTCCGATGAAGAAAAAAGAAGAAGATGTTTATTTCTTAGTTTGGACAACAACTCC
>CAMNAC010000057.1 GCA_946530475.1 uncultured Mycoplasmatota bacterium | reverse complement strand
AAAGAAACAACTTTCTTCATATCATTCTCCTTTCATACTAATAAATCATATGAAAAAAGAAAGAGAATATGAAAAAATCTACATAAAAATTATGTAGATTTATATTTAATTTTTTTCCATACATCCATGTATTTTTCCACAGGAATAAAAGTAATATCTTTTTTTACTTCTTCTGGTACATCATCTAAGTCTTTTAGATTCTCTTTTGGAATAAAGACTTTTTGTATATGATTTTTATGTGCACCAATGCTTTTTTCTCTAAGACCTCCAATAGGAAGAATGGATCCTCTTAAAGTTATTTCTCCTGTCATAGCGATATTGGTATCTACCAATGTATTTGTGAAAGAACTTACAATTGCACTTGTAAGAGCGATTCCAGCACTTGGCCCATCTTTGGGTACTGCTCCTTCTGGAACATGAATATGAATATTGTTTTCATTCAATAAATTTTCTTTGATACCAAATGTTTTCGCATTCGCTTTTACATAACTGAGTGCGATATGTGCACTTTCTTTCATCACATCTCCTAAAGAACCAGTAAGAACTAATTCTCCAGTTCCCTTATAATAATTCACTTCAATTGGAAGGGTATCTCCACCATAAGGAGTATAAGCAAGTCCATTTACGACTCCCACTTCTTGTTCCACATTTTGATAATCTGGATACGTCTTTTTTCCTAAATATTCTTCTAATTTATCCGCTGTAATATGAAAATTCAAATCTTCTTTTAGAACAATTTTTGTAACTAACTTTCTTACTATTGTAGAAAGAAGTCTCTCTAATTCTCTTACTCCTGCTTCTTTCGTATATTCTCTTACAATCATTAAAATAGCATCTTCATCAATACAAAGCATTTTTTCTTGTAAACCATGTTCTTTACAGATTTTTGGGATTAAATGTTTTTTCGCAATTTCTAATTTTTCAAATTCTGTATAACCAGATAAAGAAATCATTTCCATACGATCTTTTAAAGGTTCTGGAATATTTTCTATATAATTTGCAGTGGTAATAAAAAGAACATTGGATAAATCAAATTCTTCTTCAATATAATGATCACTGAACATTTTGTTTTGTTCAGGATCTAAGATTTCTAATAAAGCACTTGCAGGATCACCATGATAATCTTTTGTCATTTTATCTATTTCATCAATTAAGAAAACAGGATTATTTGTTCCTGCTTTTTTAATAGCAGAAATCACTCTACCAGGTGCCGCGCCTACATAGGCTCTTCTATGCCCCATGATTTCAGCTTCATCATTTACTCCACCTACACTCATTTTCGCAAGTTTTCTTCCCATCGCATCTGCGATTGACATCGCAAGTGAAGTTTTTCCAACTCCAGGTGGTCCCACTAAACATAAAATAGGACCATTTAAATTCCCTGTCATTTCTTTTACCGCAAGATATTCAATAATACGAGTTTTTACCTTTTCTAAACCAGAATGAGTCGATTCTAGTTTTTCTTTTACTTTTGTTAGATCTTTTTCATCTTTCGTTTCCTTATTCCAAGGAAGGTCTATCATCCAATGAAGATAATTGTTTTGCACATTCATCTCAGGACTAGAAGGGCTCATTCCTTCATAACGTTTTAATTCTTTTCGTAATCGATTTTTTACTTCTTCCTTTACAGATAATGCTTCAATTTGAGTCCTTAATTCATCTACTTCATCATTTTTAGAAGATATGTCTCCTAATTCTTCTTTGATAAATTTCATCTTTTCACGAAGCCAATATTCTTTTTGAGAATTGTCTAATTCATCTTTGACTTTATTATCAATTTTTTTCTCAATTTCATACATTTCTTCTTCATGATAAATATCTTGCAAAAGCATTTCCATTCTGACATCAGAATCAATGGTAGAAAGATACTCTAGCATTCTATCATAACTCATTGGCATATGAGGTACGATTAAATCCGTCATATGAGAAAGAGTCTTCACATTTTCAATTTGAGATAGAACACTGTTGCTTACATAAGGAACTGTTCTAATATAGAATTCTAATTCCCTACTTAGTTTTCTCATTCTAGCTTGTTCTTCTTCCGAATCAATTGGAGAAAACTCAATTTCTTTGATAATGGATTCTAATGTTTCATTGGTATTTTCAAGATTCAAATATTCTACTACTTCTACCCTTTTTACACCATGAATGACAGCTCTTATTTTTCCATTTGGAAGTTCAATTTTGTGTCTTACTTCGGCTACTACACCAATTCTTGGTAAGTCTTTCATTTCAAACCCTTCTTCTAAAGGATTGGAACCACTAATTACTAATAGTCTATTATCATGAAACATCTCTGAAACTTCAACAATATTCTTACTATCATCGTTTTCAAATTCTAATCGAATGTCATTATGAGGAAGCAAAATAATTCCACGAAGTAATATAACAGGTAAGTTCGTTTTTACCATCAGGCACCTCCTCATACAAGTGGTTTTATTATAGTATAGAAGAAAAAAAAAGTCTACTCTTTTTCGACTTTTTTTAATACTGAAACTGATATTTTTTAGTCTCTGAACATTTGCCATCCCCATAAGAATAACAAGGGTAAACATACTGCTCTTCTTCCGTAATAGATTCTAATTCCACCACTTTAATGGATAAAATCTTTGTACCTGAAGAAGTCGTTGCTTGTTCTAGTACTCCTCTTATTTCATACCATTCATTTGGCTTTATTTTAGAAGTATCATATTTTGCCATAAAACCTACATATTCCGCATCTGCAGCACAACAAGTAATGACATATCTTCCTAAAGCAAAATAACCTTTTGGTAGTTTTGTTTGTTCTAAAACAAAGCCTCTTACAACGATTGTTTTTCCTTCATATTGTTCCAAAGCTTTTGGAAAAGTAAAGTAAGTTGCGACATCCAGGAAATTAGCATCTACAATCTCAAAATCAGGATTTGAAAAATCATAGGTGATTTCTTCTTCCACAGGTACTTCTTCTGGTTCAACTATCTCCACTTCTTGAATATTACTAGATCGATTCTGTGCAAAATCCATAGATAGTTTCCCATTTCCAGCAAGAAATAACATAACAAGAGGAAGGATTAAAATAAGATCACTCCATACAATAGAATGTTTTTCTTTTCTTCCACAAAAAGAGGAAACTCCAAGGAGAAAGAAAAGAATCGTTGATAGTTTTAAATAAACTTGCATATTAGGAGCAAGATAGTTTTTTAAACTTCCAGAAAACCAAAGAAAATATATCATTCCTAAATAAAGAAAACAAATGATTCCGAAAAATTTCTTTCTCATAAGATACCTCCAATTAGTAAAGTACTTAAGAATACAGAAATAAAAATACAAACTAATAAAGTGATTACAAAACTCTTTTTGTAATTTCCAAATAACACAATCGTATTTTTAATATCAATCATAGGTCCTAATAGTAAATAGGCTAATACAGAAGTCCTAGAAAAACTAGAAAGCAACGTTCTTCCAACAAAGGAGTCGGAAGTAGAACATAAAGAAACCAAATAAGCAAATACCATTAAAACAAAAACAGATAAAATGGTATTGTTTTGAAATAAAGTAAATAAACTTCTTGGAAGATACACTTGAATTACACTTGCGATAAACGCTCCAAACATTAAGTATTTCACTACTTCAAATAAATCATTCAAGGTATGATGCATAATTTGTAAAAACTTGTTTTTAGAAGAATGATGGCAATGACATTCTGTATGTTCTTTTGTAACTTCTTCCCCTTGAAACCAAATTCCCATAATAAGTCCAATTAGTAAAGATAATACAATTCCTAGTATAAATCTACCCCAAAAAATATTTGGATTGTTATTATAAAAAGCATAATAAGTAGAAAGCAATACAACCGGATTGATAATTGGGGAAGCTAACATAAAAGAAACAGCCACATTGATAGGAACTTTTTTCTTAACCAGCCTTTTCGCAACTGGAATTACCGCACAGTCACATGCAGGAATAAAAAAACCTAAAAATACACCAACAATCGATCCCAAAAAAGCATTTTTTGGAATCAGTTTTTCCATAGTTTCATCGGAAATAAAAGTTTCAATGATTGCTGATAATAAAGAACCAAGTAACAAAAAAGGTAAACTTTCCAAAAAAATGGAAAGAAAAAGTATTGATACGTCTTTCATAACCCCTCCTTATAAAAATAAATCAACTAAAAATCCAACAAATACTCCAACAAAATATATAATACCTAAAATGGTAAAGTTTTCTTTTTTGTTACGATTGTTTTTAAATAACAGTAAAATACCTAATCCACTTCCTGTTAATAAACCAGAAAGTAAATTACCAATACTTAGTAATTTTGATAAATAAAGTTGCGTTAATACGACACTACTTGCACAATTAGGGATTAATCCAATTAAACTAGCTGAAAAATAAGT
>CAMNAC010000056.1 GCA_946530475.1 uncultured Mycoplasmatota bacterium | reverse complement strand
ATTTTATTTTAAAGCTTCTAATAATTCAGCTTTTTTCATTGTTGAATAACCTTTAATTTCTTTTGCTTTTGCAAGTTCACGAAGCTCTGCAACTGTTTTTTCAGATAAATCTTCTTTGGCTTTTTCTACAGTTTTTACTTCTTTTTTAGGTTCTTCTTTTTCTACTTTTTTATCAGTTTTTGGTGTAGATTTTTTTGTTTCATGGAAATTCTTACGTGGACTTCCTTCAAAATGTTTAGGTTCTTTTCTTTTAACAGTTTCTAATGCTTTTTCCATAATTTCTTTTGCATCGTCTTTTTTATCTTCTGTTGTTACATAATCAATTACTGTTCCACCATTTGCTTCTACGATTGCATTTGCCATAACACTTGTAATTAATTTTACTGAACGAATTGCATCATCATTTCCTGGAATGACATAATCAACCATATCTGGATCACAATTTGTGTCTACAATTCCAAATACTGGAATATGTAATTTTCTTGCTTCATTGATAGCGTTTGCTTCTTTTGAAGGATCTACGATATAAAGTGCATCTGGTAATTTGTTCATTTCACGAATACCACATAATACTTTATTTAATTTATCGTATTCTTTTCTTAATCCAATAACTTCTTTCTTAGGAAGTACTTCAAAAGTTCCATCTGCTTCCATTTTTTCAATGTCTTCCATACGTTTTACACGTCTACGGATTGTTCTAAAGTTTGTTAAAGTTCCACCTAACCATCTTTCTGTTACATAGTAAGATTCAGAACGAATTGCTTCTTCTTTGATTGCTTCTCCTGCTTGTTTTCTTGTTCCAACAAATAAAACCTTTCCACCATTTTCAGCAATTTTCTTTAAAGCAGCATAAGCTTCTTCGATCATTGCTTGTGTTTTTTGTAAGTCGATGATATAAATTTCATCTCTTGCGGTAAAGATGTATTCCTTCATTTTAGGATTCCATCTTTTTGTTTGATGTCCAAAATGAACACCAGCTTCTAGTAGATAATTCATAGATACTACTGACATAATATTCCTCCTTTTGTTTTTGTCCTCCAACAATCTCATTTACCACCACCATACGGCACTAGGCAGTAACATAATTGCTGTGTGTTTTGAAAAAGCCATAAATAATATACCATAGAAAGTATTAAAAATGCAAGAAAAAATCACACTTTTTGTGTGATTATTTTGGATTTTTTAAAAATGGTAATTCCATTGGAAATTCACCTTTAAAAAAGTAATATCCGATAAAGAAACATACCACTAATAAAGCTAGAAAAACAATGAAGAAAAGGAAGTTTCCAATAAATTTTAAAACTGGATTCTTTTTCTTTTTTGGTGCTTCTTCTTTCTGAACAACTGGTTCATCATCAAAAGTTGGTTTTTGAGGAATGATTTTTGGTTCTTCTCTTTCCACAAACGTAATATTGGATTCTGCATTTGTTTGCATATTTAAATCTAATTCGTAATAAGTAGAAATAATTTCAATGGCAAGTTCCGCACTTTTTCGGTTTGCTTCATCTAATGTATTTAAAATAGATTGAAAATGTTTCATATCTGCTACTAATTCTTCTTTACTCTTTGGAATACTTGTTTCTATTTTATTAAAATTAACATCATATCCTTTTTCTATTTTCGATGTTTTATATTGACATGAAAAAGCTTGATTCAATGTTTGAATAGCAGGTGATAGATACATTTTTAATGTTTGAACATAAGTCTTTTTTAGCTGCTCTAATTGTTTTTGTTTCTCTGCTTCATCTGCAACATTTGTTTCAACAAATGTCATACTATTTTGAAGACGTTCTTTTTCTTTTTCAAATTGATCTACTTGATTCATACGATTCCTACTTTCTGTATTTATTTTAACACTTTATCCAAAAAAAAGAAAGATTAACTTAATCTTTCTTTGATTGTTTTACTCACAAAACTCATATCTGCTTTTCCTTTTAGTAATGGATTTAAATAAGCCATCACTTTTCCCATTTCTTTCATAGAAGTAGGTTTTACTTCATGGAATGCTTGATCAATGAGTTTTAATACTTCTTCTTCCTTTAATTGTTCTGGTAAATACTTTTGTAGTAATTCAATTTCTCTTTCTGTTTGTTTAGCAAGATCTTCTCTTCCACCTTTTAAAAATTCAGCAACTGATTCTTTTCTTGTTTTGATTTGTTTTTCGAAAACAGTGATCATTTCTTCATCTGTTAATTCATGTTTTTTATTTAATTCTTCTAATTGAACAGATCCTTTTACCATACGAAGTACTTGAAGTAATTCTCTATTTTGATTTTTCATCGCATTTTTTAAATCATTTAATAACTTTTCTCTCATAAAAATCCCTTTCTATAGAAAAAGACGTTTCTACGTCTTAATTATAATTTCGTTCTCTTCTATTCTTTCTTCTACTGTTTTTAATCGCTTCTTTTTTAGCGTTTCTTCTTTTTACTCCGGGTTTCAAATACCCTTCTTGTCTTTCACGAACTTCTTTTAGGAGGCCACTTTTCGCACTTTTTTGTTTAAAAGTTCTTAATGCACTTTCCACATTTCCATTACGAACAATAACTTTAGTCACAAATATCCCTCCCTTCTTGGCTAGTGATATTATAACACTTATCAAATGGAAGTACAAGCGAAAATTGTCGAAAACTGTAAAAAAAAGAGGAGAATTTCTACATTCCTCTATGATAAGATTCTTCTATATCCATATCGTGAAATTCTACTCCCGTTAATAATGCATTCCTTTGTCTATTTAATTTTTCTATTTGATCATCAAGTTCTTGAAGATTTCTAACCTGGCTTAATCTTTTGTTATCTCTTATTCTTCCTCTTAATTCTTGCATATATGGAAGGTTATGACATTCCATTCCCACATTTGGACTAAAAAACTTCGTTAACTGACCGTCTTTATAACCCACATATCCAACATACTCTCCACAAGGTTGGGAAGGATGTTCTTGTAATCCCATTTCAGCGTATCTTTCTACGCGGTCCTTATCCAATAACTCTTCCATCATAAAAGAATAATAGTTGCGATCTGTGAAAACAGATTGCTCATCAATTCCCATTAATACTGTTTTTTTATCTCTACGTGCATCATCGTACTTACTTCCTTTTGGAATGTAAACGGTATCATCCATTCGAAACCACATAACGGTACACTGGTAAACAACTTGTCCATTTATTTCGATTGGATTTGGATCCACTAATAGCCTTGTATTATCATGTCTTCGTCCTTCTTTACTTCCCATTCCATATCCAAGTTCAATGGTTCCGTCTTCTCGGATTCTATAATAAGTTCCAAATGTAAACAATTGATCTTTTTGCTTTGGTAAAAATGTATTACTTGGAACAGTTATTTTATTTTGATTATTCATACCATCACCCTATTTTCATTGTATCAATTTCAAGAAGAAAAGTCAAAAAAAGAGGTAATTCCTCTTTTTTCTAGCAAGTAATCGTGCCAAGTTCATGTAAATGTCTTAAAAGGGTTCCTACAATTTGACCACTTTCTAACAAGGTCTGAATACATAATGTTCCAATCAATACGAAAATAGGACTCATAAGTATCCAAAAACATGCTTTGATTAGTTTTTCATGGCTTTTTAAAGCGGACATAATCTTCCCTCTTGCCATCTTCTAATTGCAGTCCCAAAGCTTCTTCCTACATCTAAAACGACTTCAATTCCTCTTGCGAGTGCATTAATGACAGTTCCATTGATAGAAAATCCACCTACTACCTGCACCAATTCTGTTTTTGATAATTGATCCATAAAAACCTCCTAACTATTACAACGAAGTGGTCTTGTGTATCCATCAATTACTCCAATTAGAAAAATTACACCACCGGCAATTAATAATCCTGTCCCAAAACCAATTCCTCCTGTAATCTGTTTTAAATCTTCCTTTTGTAATTCTTTCAATTCATCACCTTTTTCTTTAAGAAACCCCACCATCTTTGAAAAAGTGTTTTTCTCTGTTCCAAAGAAGTGATTTCTAAAATGTTATTTTCTTCTTTTTCTTCTTCCTGAAATGAGAATTTTAAAAGTATTTCAAAATTGTCACCTAGGTCTTTTAATTTTTGAATTTGAAACTCCCTTTCTTGCCCTTTTATAAACAATTTGGATTTGGAAAATGAAAATAGTCTTTTTTTGGGAATATATGTTTTTAAAAAGAATGAGTCTTCTTTTACGACAATTGCTGGATAAGTATGATACGTTTTAATAGGAATAAATATGCCAAATAAAAGAAAACTAATGATCATAAATAGAGAGATAACAATAATCATATTTCCATATTTTCTTTGTCTCAGTAATTCTTCATTCATTTTTTATAATATCCTTTCTAAGACTTCCATTTTCTAATTGAAGGAAACGTTCAAATAGATCCATATTATCTAATCTGTGTGTAATGAAAATCAATGATAAATTAGAATCTATTAAAA
>CAMNAC010000055.1 GCA_946530475.1 uncultured Mycoplasmatota bacterium | reverse complement strand
CGTTATCATCTACCAGTTGTAAATCCAGTTGGAGAAGATGGAAAATATTTGGAAGGTCCATGGAAAGGGAAATTTGTCATGGACTGTGATTTAGACGTGATCAGATATCTAAAAGAAAATGATAAATTATTTAAAAAAATTAAAATGAATCATAATTATCCACATTGCTGGAGATGCGGAACACCGCTTTTATACTATTCCAAACCAAGTTGGTATATTGAAGTAACAAAATTCAAAGACAAAATTGTGGAAAACAATAAAACAGTGAATTGGGTTCCAGAATATGTAGGGGAAAAACGTTTTGGAAATTGGTTAGAAAACTTAAATGATTGGGCACTTTCTAGAAGCCGTTATTGGGGGACTCCACTTCCTCTTTGGATTTGTGAATGCGGACATAAAGAAATGATTGGTTCGAGGGAAGAACTCGTAAATAAGGCAGTAGAAGATATTGATGAAACGATTGATTTACATAGACCTTATGTAGATGATGTTCATTTGCATTGTCCAAAATGTGGAAAAAATATGACTCGTGTACCGGATGTTATCGATTGCTGGTTTGACTCAGGAGCAATGCCTTTTGCACAATATCATTATCCATTTGAAAATGTAGAATTATTTGAAAGTCAATTTCCAGCAGATTTTATCTGTGAAGGAATTGATCAAACAAGAGGATGGTTCTATTCACTCCTTGTTATTTCTACCTTTGTTACTGGAAAATCACCATATAAAAATGTTTTAGTAAATGATTTATTGCTCGACAAATATGGAAAGAAAATGCATAAGAGCAAAGGAAATGCGATTGAACCATTTACCATTATGGATGAATATGGAGCAGATACGATTCGTTTCTATTTACCATATACATCACCTGTTTGGTTACCTACTAAATTTGATGTGGATGGATTAAAAGAAATCTATTCAAAATACATTAGTACTTTAAAAAACACCTATTCGTTCTTTCAAATGTATGCGAATGCAGATAGTGTAGATCCAAGAGAATATCATATTCCAGTAGGAAATAGAGAACTAATTGATCGTTGGTTATTATCAAAATGTAATAAACTGATAAGAGATGTTACAAAAGCCTATGAAGCATATGATTTAAATGCCATTGTAAAACCGGTATTAGACTTCTTAAATGATGATTTATCCAATTGGTATATTAGAAGTACAAGAAGACGTTTCTGGGAAAGTGAGCTTACCCCTTCTAAACAAGCTGTATATGAAACGACTTATGAAGTATTACTCGCGCTTGTTAAATTAATGGCGCCAATCACACCATTTATTTCAGAAGAGATTTACCTTGCCTTAACAGAAGGAAAATCGGTTCATTTAGAAGACTTTCCAACTTATGATGAAGCTTTAATTGATGAAAAAATAGAAGAACAGATGGATTTAGTAAGAGATATTTGCTCTTTAGGTAGACAAGCAAGAGAAGATGTTAAAATCAAAGTACGTCAACCTATCAGTGAAGTCTTATTAGATCAAAAAAATGAAGAACTAATTGGAGAATTAGTTCCAGTAATTGAGGAAGAATTAAATGTAAAAGAAGTTCACTTCATTTCGAATATGACAGATTATATGAATTATGAAGTAAAACCAAATTATAGGCAAGTAGGAAAAATCTTTGGACCTAAAATCAAACAATTCGCAGATTATTTATTAACACTGAAAAATGAAGAAGTAGAAGCCATTCTAAATGGAACCTACATGGGACATTTTGATGGACAAGATTTAGAACTAACTCCCGGCATGGTAGATATTAAAGTTCATGTAAAAGAAGGATTCTGTTCTGCAAGCAATGCGAAAGTATTTGTCATTTTAAATACAGAACTTACAGATGATTTGATTAAAGAAGGAATTGCAAGAGAAATTGTTCGTAAAATTCAAAGTTTAAGAAAAGACGCAGATTTAAATATTACCGATCATATCAAAGTATATTATGATGGAAACGATCAATTAGAAGATACTTTAAAAGAATATGAAGAATATATTAAAAATGAAACTCTTGCAAACGAACTAGTAAAAAAATCAAAAGTGAGTGAAAAATTTGATATGAATGGGTTAGAAGTAGAACTTCAAATCGAAAAAATAGAGGATTAAGTCCTCTTTTCTTGTGCAGAAAAGAGATTTATGATATGATAAGTTTGAGATGATGAATATGAATGGTAGACAAGATTTAACAGTAGTTCCACATTATGATACGGAAACAGAAAGAAAAAAAACAAAAGCAGTAGGAAAACTTATTGTATTTTTACTTTTTGTAGTCGTAATTTTACTTATTTTAAGAGGTTGTGTCTTTAACAAAAAAGAAAGAAAAAATGTAGATTTTATATTTGATTTTCATACTTCTGAAGTAGTTGTACCAGATGATGGAAGTCCAGCTTATTTTTATTTAACGGTTTCCAACTTTAAAGAAGGAAAAGTAGATCCATATGGATTTCATTATGAGATTGTGATAAAACCAAAAGATGATTCTGATGGAACATTCCGTTATTCCAATCGTAAAAATCCTTCTGATAGTTCTTCTTTTCAAAGAAATTTAAAAATTGATGGATCACTTGGAACGACGAAAGAATCAGTGGAATATGTGATCTATGCACAATTAGCAGAGGATTCTTCTAAATTAAGTTATTCCATTGATTATGAACTCAATCAAAAGTAGGTGATGTATGAAGTTAATTTCTTGGAATGTTGCAGGACTTAGGGCTTGTTATAAAAAAGGATTTTTAGATTTTTTTGAAAGAATCGATGCAGATGTTGTATGCCTACAAGAAGTAAAAGCACTAGAATCAGAAATCCCATTTACAGTAGAAAACTATTATCATTATTTAAATCCAGCAGAAAAAAAAGGATATTCAGGAACCCTTATTTATACAAAAGAAAAACCAATTTCTGTTACCTATGGAATGGGAATAGAAGAACACGATCATGAAGGAAGAATGATTACCTTAGAATACCCTGATTTTTATCTTGTGAATGTTTACGTACCAAATGTAAAAAGAGATTTAAGTAGATTAGATTATCGTATGAATTGGGAAGATGATTTTAAAGATTATTTAAAAAAATTAGAAGAAACAAAACCCGTTATTTCATGTGGGGATTTTAATGTTGCGCATAATGAAATTGATATCAAAAATGCAAAAGCGAATATAGGAAATGCAGGATTTACCTATGAAGAAAGAGGTAAATTTACAGACCTTTTAAATGCAGGCTTTATTGATAGTTTCAGATATCTTTATCCAGATAGGAAAGATCAATATTCTTGGTGGAGTTATATTGGACATGCAAGAGAATCCAATACAGGATGGAGAATTGATTACTTTATTTTATCAGAATCCTTAAAGGATAAAATCAAAGATGCTTATATTTATTCCGATGTATATGGAAGTGACCATTGTCCAATCGGATTACTTTTAAAAGAAGAGTAATCTTTTTTTTGTAAAGAACTGTCAAAAAAAGAAAATATCATTGTTTCTTTTCTTTTCCTATGGTACAGTTTATATAGATAGAAAAATAGATGAACAAGATATTTTTTATCATTGAAACAGAATAGGAGGATTATATATGTTTCAAAAAAAGAAAGGGTTTACTTTAATTGAACTCTTAGCAGTTATCGTAATACTTGCGGTGATTGCATTAATCGCAACACCTTTAATTATGAATGTGATTAATGATGCGAAAAAGAATAGCTTTAAAGATTCTGCATATGGAATTATGAAAGCAGTTCAAATCAGAGTGGCACAAGAGCAAATTGATGCAACAGATGGGCAAAATATTTCTTACAAATTAAATGTAGGAAAAGAAGAACCAGCCATCTTTTATAGTGGAGAACTACCAGATGAAGGATGGGCCTATGTAGATGTGGATGGAAAAGTACAACTTTATATAGAAACAGGAGATTTCAAAGCTTATTATGATGAAAATGTAAGCAATCAGGTACAATTGGTAGATTCCAATAATAGTAGTACTTTTGAAACCATCAAAGAAAAGTTTGAAGACAATGGAGATTATGAAAATGTAACAGAACTTACCTTAGATGGAAGTGAAGGAGGTTCTGGTGGAGGAAATAGTGGTGGAAATGCACCAGATCCAGTAGCATTTGGAACCGATTCATGGGCAACGATTAATCAAGCAGTAAAAAGTAATAATATTTCTGCGTATAATGTAGGTGATACCAAAGAAGTAACTCTAGATGTGGATGGTAATGGAGAAGATGAAACTTATCATATCATGGTAGTGAATACGACAGAATGTACAACAGAAACATCAGAAACAGCATGTGGACTTGTGTTACAATTTCAAGAACCTCTTAATATCACAAACAGTGATAACAAAAAAATGAATTCAACTAATACAAGTGCAGGAGGATGGCCAGAAACAGCAATGCGAACTTATTTAAATGGAGATGTCTACAATAAACTAAAAGCTGCCATAGGAG
>CAMNAC010000054.1 GCA_946530475.1 uncultured Mycoplasmatota bacterium | reverse complement strand
TTTGAATTTCATACAAGTCATATCCAAAATTAACATGACTATCTACATTTGCGATTAATCCATTTACAGAATCAGTTAATTCTTCTTTTGCTTGTAAATAAACGGTAATTGCATTTTGAATCATAGAATCTGAAAATTCTCCATTTTTCATTTTTTCCATCTGTTTTTGAATTAACTTTTTTGTTTTTAGGAAATTTTTCCCATCAATTCCGGCTTTCACTAGAAATAAATGATCTAGGTTTTGAAAGCCAGAAGAAATAGAATAACACAACGATTCTTTTTCTCTTACATTTTGAAACAACAGAGAATCTGTCCCACCACCCAAAATATAATTATAAATATAGGTAACATATTGTTTTTCAAACAGTGTTAATTCTTTTACTTTACATCCCAAATAAAGAATGCTTTGATTGTTTCTTTCTTTTTCAATTACCGTTTTCATTCTTTTTAAAAACTTTTTATGAGTAATATAGTAAGACGTTTGTTTCTGTTTCTTAAAGATGTTATTGGGTAGAAAATCAGAAATTACTTTTTTCCAATCTGTATGTTTGGTTCTTCCACATACAAAAATATCTAGATTCACAGTTTTTAAAAAAGTTTGATAATAATCATACAACATTTTTTCATCTATTTTTTCATAGTCTTCTATATAACCTAAATCCGAATAAGAAATTGGGGAATCAGAAGACAATTCTTGATTTAGTCTTTTTCTTGCATATTTTCCATGGTTCTCTTTTTCTGTTTTAATCAGTTCAATTAATTCATAACGGACCTTTTCCAATGTTTCTTTTTGAAATTTTCCATTTTCTACATTGGGATGAAAAAGTATCTCTTTCATGAAATCAATGCTCTTTTTCATCATCCCTTTTTCCGTATAATATTCATCTAAAAAATTAAATTGGATACATCCAACTAAATGAGTTCCTGAAATGGTAGTACTCATAGACCAACCTAATCCATATAAATTATCTGTTTCAATTCGAATTTTTCTTCCAGTAGGATACTTTTTACTTCCTTCAAAAAGAACATTTAAAAGAAGAGTAAAAAGACTGATTTCTTCCTTTTTTACAGGCTTACTAAAAATCAGTCTTACTGTATTTCTTTTAAAACGTTCCGTTGGAATTACATATAATTTGTAAGATGTCATATCATATTCTTGATACATCTTATCACCTCATTTTTTATTATGTGTGGTTCCCCTTTTTATAAACAAGATTCTAGTGCAAGAGTAATCATTTGATGGAAAGAATCTTGTCTTTGAGCAGATGTTGTTTCTTCATGTGTCACAATATTATCAGAAATAGTTAGAATACAAGCTGCTTTTTTATGAAGAAATTTAGCATTCTCTAAAAGTGCGAATGATTCCATTTCTGCACAAAGCAAATGATAATCCTGATACATAGTATTCGGATCAATCAAATCGGTATAAAAAGCATCAGTAGAATATACTTTTCCTTCTCTCAGATTCATTCCTAATTCTTTTGCTTTCTCTTTAATATGATTATTTAATTCTTTATCTGGAAAGCATTCTCTTTCTTTAGTTCCATTCAACATATAAGCATAATTGGAATTTGAAAGAGATGAAGAAACTAATACCATATCAAAAAGTGGGATATCTATGGAATAAGCACCTGCTGATCCTACACGGATAATTTGTTCTACATCATAAAATTTAAATAATTCATAAGAATAAATTCCCATACTAGGGCATCCCATTCCAGAAGCCATTACTGTAATTTTTTCTCCTTTATATGTTCCTGTATAGGCATACATTCCTCTAACTCGATTTACTAAAACTGCATCTTCTAAAAAGTTTTCTGCGATTCGTTTTGCTCTTAATGGATCTCCAGGCATGATTACTTTTTTCGCAATTTCACCTTTTTTCGCTTCATTATGTACTGTCATATTAACCCTCTTTTCATTCATATCCAATATATCATATTTTTTTTCTTTTTTCTATCTAGAATGAAAAAAAGTTGATTTCTCAACTTTTTAATAATGGTTTTAAAAATTGTCCAGTATAACTTTCTTTTACTTTAGAAACCTCTTCTGGAGTACCTGTTGCGACTACAGTTCCTCCTCTATCTCCACCTTCTGGACCTAAATCAATGATATAGTCTGCCACTTTAATCACATCTAAATTATGTTCAATCACAACCACTGTATCTCCATTGTCCACAATTCTTTGTAAAATCACAAGCAACTTTTTGATATCTTCTGAATGAAGACCAGTTGTTGGTTCATCTAAAATAAAGATACTTTTTCCAGTAGGTTTCTTTTGCAGTTCTTTCGCAAGTTTTACTCTTCCTGCTTCTCCACCTGAAAGTGTTGGAGCACTTTGTCCTAATTTAATATAAGAAAGTCCAACGTCCATAAGCATTTGCAATTTGGTTTTTACTTTTGGAACGTTTTCGAAAAATTCAATCGCTTCTTCTACACGCATTTCTAGTACATCATAGATACTTTTTCCTTTGTATTTGATTTCTAGTGTTTCTCTATTATATCTTGTTCCTCCACATACTTCACATGGAACATACACATCTGGTAAGAAATGCATTTCGATTTTCTTTACTCCATCTCCCCAACAGGCTTCACATCTTCCACCTTTTACATTAAAAGAAAATCTTCCTTTGTCATATCCATGCATTTTTGCTTCTTTGGTTTGTGCGAAAACATCTCTGATATCATCAAATACTCCTGTATAAGTTGCAGGATTACTTCTAGGTGTTCTTCCAATTGGATCTTGACTAATATTGACTACTTTATCAATGTTTTCTAATCCTTTAAACGATTTGAATTTTCCAGGTTTTAATTTGGATTTATAAAGATTGGAAGCTAAATATTTATATAAAATTTCTGTAATCAAGCTACTTTTTCCACTTCCAGATACTCCTGTTACACATGTAAATGTTCCAAGTGGAATTTTTACATTGATATTCTTTAAGTTATTTTCTTTCGCACCTTTGATTTCTAAGAATTTTTTATTTCCTTTTCTTCTTTTTTTCGGAACTTCTATTTTTTCTTTTCCAGTTAGATATCTCCCTGTTAAACTATTTGGATTTTTCATCACTTCTTCTGGAGTTCCACATGCGACAACTTCTCCTCCATGAAGTCCAGCACCAGGCCCAATATCTACTAAATAATCAGATGCAAGCATCGTATCTGTGTCATGCTCTACTACAATTAAAGTATTTCCTAAATCTCTCATTTCTAACATCGAATTAATGAGTCTTTGATTATCTCTTTGATGAAGTCCGATACTTGGTTCATCTAAAACATATAAAACACCTGTTAATCTAGAACCTATTTGTGTAGCCAATCGAATTCTTTGAGCTTCTCCACCAGATAAAGTTTCCGCACTTCTGGAAAGTGTTAAATACTCTAATCCAACATTAATTAAAAATGATAATCTTGACTGAATTTCTTTTAAAATCAATCTTGATATTTCTTGTTGTTCTTTATTTAGTTTAAGATTTTCTAAAAAATGATGCAAATCATAAATACTTAAATTTGTCATTTCATAAATGTTTTTCTTTCCAACTAAAACTGATAAGACTTCATCTGATAATCTAGAACCATGACATTTTTCACATGGAAGTTCCATCATAAAGTTTTCAATCCATTCACGAATCCAACCACTTTTCGTTTCCATGTATCTTCTTTCTAGGTTTGTAACAATCCCTTCATAATAAGATTTCACTTTTCTTGTATTTCCATTTTTCGCAGTATAGTTAAATTCTAACATATCTGGAGATCCTATTAAAATAATATCCAATTCTTTTTTTGTAAAGTCTTTAATCGGTTTATCTGGGTCAATATTGTAAAATTTACAAACAGTTGTCATTTGAGTAGAATAAATGCTATTTGGGTCTTCTAAATTCAAAGGAACAATGGCTCCTTCATTAATGCTTTTATTCTTATCCGGAATCACTAAATCGACATCGATTTTTAATTTTACTCCTAACCCTTTACATTCTGGACATGCTCCATAAGGTGCATTAAAACTAAATAATCTTGGCTCTAATTCTGGTAGGGAAAAATCACAATCAGGACATGCATAAGATTCACTCATTAAGAGTTCTTCTTTCCCAACAATGTCAATTACTACTTTCCCTTTGGATAATTTCACTGCATTTTCGATAGATTCATATAATCTACTTCTTACTTCATCTTTGATAATTAATCGATCTATGATAACTTGAATTTGATGCTTTTTGTTTTTTTCTAAAATAATATCCTCACTTAAATCACGTTCTTCTCCATCTACACGAACTCTTACATAACCATCTTTTAATAGTCTTTCAAATAGTTCTTTATGAGTTCCCTTTTCTCCATGTACAATTGGACTTAGTATTCTTACTTTGGTACCACTTTCTAGTTCTAATACTTTATTTGTCATTTCTTCGATACTTTGAGAGGTAATAGGCCTATGATGATTTGGACAATATGGTATCCCTATTCTTGCATACAAGAGTCTTAAATAATCATAGATTTCTGTTACCGTTCCAACAGTACTTCTAGGATTTCGATTGGTTGATTTTTGATCAATACTAATGGATGGCGATAATCCTTCAATACTATCGACATCGGGTTTTTCTGTTCCACCTAAAAATTGTCTTGCATAAGCACTTAAACTTTCTACATATCGTCTTTGACCTTCTGCATAAATCGTATCAAAAGCAAGA
>CAMNAC010000053.1 GCA_946530475.1 uncultured Mycoplasmatota bacterium | reverse complement strand
GGTTGTACTGGTTGTGCTACTTCAGGTTGCACTGGTGTAGCTGATTGTACATTATTTACTAAATTTTGATTCTCATTATTTTCATTCATTTTTCCACTACCCTTCTACTATTCATTATACCTGATTTTTTTAGAAAGTAAAATAAAAAAGAAGTAAAAACTTCTTTTAAGCACGAGATACGTATTTTCCATCTTTTGTAGAAATTACAATTTTTTCTCCTTGTTCAATGAAAAGTGGAACTTTCACAAGTAATCCTGTTTCAACAGTGGCATCTTTCATTGCATTATTTGTAGTATTTCCTTTTACAGCTGGTTCTGTAGCAGTAACTTCCATTTCAATCTTATCAGGTAAATCAATTCCTAATAATTCTCCTTCATAGAATGTAACATTTACATTTAACCCTTCTTTTAAATAATCCACTGCATCATTTAATTGATCTTTTGAAAGCTCAATTTGTTCATAACTTTCCATATTCATAAAGTTATAATTGTCTCCTGATGCATATAAAAATTGCATTTCTCTTTTTTCAATATTTGCTTTTTCTAATTTTACATTTGTATTAAAAGTACGTTCAATAATCGCACCTGTTCTTAAATTTTTAATTTTTGTTTTCATAAAAGCTGGACCTTTTCCAGGTTTTACATGTAAGAATTCAAGTACTTGATAAATTTGTCCATCTAATACAAAAGTCATTCCGTTTTTAATATCATTAATATTAAACATAATACTCTCCTTTCCATATAAAAAATAAAGGAATTATCTTTATTTTTTTTCTTTATGTGTTGTTTGACGTCCACATCTTTTACAGAATTTTTTTAATTCTAGACGTTCAGTCGTATTTCTTTTGTTTTTTTCTGTACGATAATTAATTTCTTTACACTCTGTACATTGAAGGTCGATTCTTTCTCTATTTTCACCTTTTTTAGCCATGGTTTTCCCTCCTTCTTTTTTACGTCTTCTATATTATAACAAATTATTGGTAAATTTCAAAGAATTTTTTTGTAACTTCTCTGCTTATTCTTCGATTTACATAAGTTTGATATAATGTTTCGTTTTGAAAATGTGTAATATTAGGGGAAATAACCGTAAAAGTAACTCTAGGATTTTCGTATGGAGCATATGCGACAAAGGTATTCGAAACGGTTTCCAAATCAACATATCCATCTTCATCGGTATCTAAAAATGTTTCACTAGTCCCTGTTTTTCCTGCTGGATCATATTCTAAACTCATGGAGCCTGTTCCAGTTCCTCCATTTAATACTGCATGAAATCCCATTTGTACTCTTTGCATATATTCATTAGAAGTATTTACTGTCCCTAATACTTTTGGCTCTATCTTTTTGATACAGTTTTTTAATGATTCTTCTGGAGAATAGACTTCTTTTAATAAATGTAACTGCATTCTTTTTCCACTATTCGCAATCGTTCCAATGTATTCTGATAATTGAATTGCAGTATAAGTATCATACTGTCCAGTCACAAAATCCAAAAGGAGTTCAGAATCTTTTTTCATTCCAACATATCCAGCACTTTCTACAGGTAAATCAATCCCTGTTTTTATTCCAAGACCAAATTCATGAAAAGTATTTCTGTAAATATCAAAAGCACTTTCATCGAGTGATAAATAAGAATTATAGGAATAGGAACTTTTTCCAACTTTAATTGCGGTATGATATTGATAAGTATTGGATGAATATTTTAATGCATCAATATCATCTATCATACCATTGTATCTGAAAGAACACTTTCTTCTTGAATTAGAAAATATCAAACAACTATCATCTCTTACTTCTCCTATTTGAAGAGCTCCTGTATTATATCCTACTATTTGAGATGCACCTTTGATAACAGAACCTACTACGACAGGAGAAGTCACAATATCTGGAGTTACATCATAAAACTTTTGATGATAGATTTGTTTTCCAGCCATGCTCAGTATTTCTCCGGTATTTGGTTCCGTAATTACTACATAAGACCGATCATAATATTCTGTATTTGGTTCCTCTTTTGCAGATAACAATTGTTCTTCTAATATTTTTTCCACTTCTTTTTGTAATTCGATATCAATGGTAAGAACAATATCGTTTCCTCTTTTTCCTTCTTTAATCAATTCATTTTCCCCATCAGTATGAATAAAATATTGATCTTTCGTTCCTTTTAGAAAATCTTCATATTGATATTCTAAATAGTTTAATCCTACTCGGTCATTTAAAGAATATCCTTTTTCTAAATACTGGTCTTTTAATTCAAACGGGATCCCATATTCACTAGAAGAAACACTTCCCAAAATACTTCTGAAAACTTCTCCATATGGATAAACTCTTTCCCAATTAATTTTTGTGGAAAACCCTTTCAACTTATCTAGATTTTCCACAACAAATGCATACTCTTCTTCTGGAACATCTACTTTTATTTCTTTTTCTGTATAATAATACCCTTTATTCATCAAATAGTAAATATAGGCTGCCTCTTTATCTTGATTTTGATAAATACTCAATTCTTCTTGTGTAATACGCTCTATTTTTAATTCTTCTAAATCATCATAAGTCAATTTCCTTTTTGTGTATAAATCCCACTCTTCTTCAGTAATTTTTCTTCTTGCTTCCTCCTCATGAGTTTGTAACCAAAACTCTTTTAAATTTCGATCATATAGTTTTGTATAAGGGACTTCAATATGAGAACCTAAATAATAAGCAAGTTCAATCTCTTCTTTTTTGGAAACATCATTTCTTCTTTTGTAAACGATTGTTTTAACTGGTTTATTATCAACAATTAGCCTATGATTTCGATCATAAATTCTTCCTCTTGGTGCACTTTCTCCTTCTATAATTGGATGATTGATTTCAAAGATCATCTTTTTATAAATCGGATATTTTATAATTTGTATTTGAAATAAAGAAACTAATAAAATGCACATAAAAAAACAAAGAAATCCCATCAAAATGTAATATCTCTTTTTTATAATAGAAGGTATCGATTGATATTTTCGTTTATCTTTTAGATATATTTTTTTCATAAAAGTCCTCTACTTATTTTACTAATAGTTTGTACGTATTATGAAATAAAATGCATCATAAAATAATTTGAGGTGAAAAAATGATGGACTATTTAATACAAAACTATGTGGAAAAAATGACAATCAAAGAAATTAATGAATTTGCTTTACAAAACGGAGTATCTTTAAGTGAAAAAGAAGCAAGTCTAATTCTTTTCTATATTCAAAAAGATTGGAGAACTATCATACATGGAAATCCAAGAAAAATATTTGATGAATTAGAAAAAGAATTAGAACCTTTCACTTATCAAAAAATGATTTCTTTATACTATTATTTCAAAGAAAAATATCAGAATTATCTCTGATATCTTTTTGTTTTTTCATCAGTTTCTTTCACAATATAAATAGGTCTTTTTTTTGTTTCTAAATAAGTTCTAGATAAATATTGACCCATAATTCCCGTGCAACATAATTGAATTCCACTTACAAAGAAAATAATACATACGAGTGAAGGCCATCCTGAAGTTGCATCTCCAAAAAGAAGCGTTCTTACAATAATGAATACAATTGCGAATAGACAAAATAAAATTCCAACTAGAAAGGTAATCGCTAAAGGAGCTGTCGAAAAATCAATAATTCCTTCAATTGAATATTTAAAAAGTTTCCAAAAAGACCACTTTGTTTTTCCAGCTACTCTTTTTTGATTTTCATAAGAAAACCATTTTGTTTCAAATCCTACCCAACCAAAAATTCCTTTTGAAAAACGATTGTATTCAGACATAGAAAGAATAGCATCTACCATTTGCCTAGTCATCATCCTATAATCTCTTGCTCCATCTACTAGTTCTGTTTTCGATATTTTATTCATGATTTTATAAAAAGCATGAGCAAAAAAACTGCGTATTTTAGGTTCCCCTTTTCTTGTAACTCTTCTAGTTCCAGCACAATCATATCCATCTTTAATTGCTTCATACATTTTTGGAAGTAAAGATGGTGGATCTTGTAAATCTGCATCCATAATTGCGACATAGTCTCCCTTACATTCTTTTAATCCTGCATACATTGCTGCTTCTTTTCCAAAATTTCTAGAAAAAGAAAGATACCTAACATGAGAATCTTTTTTTGCTAGAGACCTTAACACTTCTAACGTTTTATCTTTAGAACCATCATTGATAAATAAATATTCAAATTCTAATTCCATCATTTTATCAGCAATTTGAGTCACTTCTGCATAAAAATAAGGAATGGATTCTTCTTCATTATAACAAGGTACAATAACGGATAGTTTTTTCATTTACATCACCTATTTCATTATATCGAATAATTTCCAAAATAGCAAAAAAAAGAAACCAAAGTTTCTTTATTTCGCTATTTTAACATCTGTGACTTTTCCATCTTCTATTGTAATGGTATATCCAGATATTATCAAATCGTTAGTACTTACGACTATACCGTCTCTAACAACTAGTTTCCCTGAAGTTGGCTGTATCCCGTTATAATATATTGATAATTCATATTCCTTTCCATCACTTGAAATAAAGATATTAGTATCTGCATAAAATATTCCATCATTTAAAGTGAACTTAGGATCCTCATACATTTTAGTAACCATTGCATTTTCAACAGCTTTCGTATATCCATATGCGGAGTCATTTATTGCATATTTTTTTGCTGTATCAAGCGTATCCTTGGCTAAAAAAGCCCCTACAAAAGCCATTCCTATATAAGCTAAAAAGCCGAATAGTAGAACAATTAAAATAATAGATAATACACTCATTTTTTTCTTTTTTGGAGTGTTACTCGTATAATTATTTTGATTTATAGGTTGATTAATCCCAGTCTGATTTGAATAAGTTTGTGCTCCAATAGGATTATTATAGCTTTGTACATTACTTACTCCATTATTTGAATTTACTCCATACATATTACCATTTTGAGTATTATTTACTCCATACATATTACCATTTTGAGTATTATTT
>CAMNAC010000052.1 GCA_946530475.1 uncultured Mycoplasmatota bacterium | reverse complement strand
CAAAAAGTACTTTTGTTTATTCCATTCAAGAAGATATTGTAAAACCAGTTACGATTGGTTCTATCATGGCAGTTTGTTCTTGGTTGATTGAAAAAAACACTCATTAGAAGAAGAACTTTATGTTCTTTTAAGACCGTATTGAATGTATTTGGCACACATGTATTATTTTAAGAAGAGGATTATGCATGATTATCATAGTTATTTCATTGATGAATAATTAGATTAATGATATAATTTGGTCAGGAGGATGGTAAAATGAAAAAATCAATTCGAACAACAGAAGCTATTTTCCCAATGCCAGTTTTAATGGTTGCAACATACAATGATGATGAAACAATTGATGTAATGACTGCTGCATGGGGAACAATGTTAGAAAGAGATCAAGTGATCTTGAACTTAACTGAATCTCATAAGACGGTGAAAAATATTCGAAAAAGAAAGGCATTTACTGTTTCTATTGCGAATGCTAAAAATGTAGTGGCAGCAGATTATCTAGGAATGGTATCTGGGAATAATACAAGCGATAAATTTGAAAAAAGTGGATTAACAGCCATAAAAAGCGAACATGTAGATGCACCAGTTATTAATGAATTTCCAATCTGTATAGAATGTGAACTATTAGATGGAGAAAGTGACTGGGGAATTGTTGGAAAAGTGGTAGGTACGCTTGTTGATGAAGAAGTAATGAAGAATGATCAAGTAGATATTCAATTAGTCGAAGCAATTGCGTTTGATCCTTATACGCATGGATATTATAAAGTTACAGAAAGAGTTGGAAATGCATTTCAAGATGGAGTGCAACTAAAAAAATAAAGGAGTTAATTATGAAAAAGATAGTTCTTATATTTGGTGTAGCATGTTTATTTATTGTCACGTTAATAACAATATGGTTGATGACAAAAAAAGAAACAATTACAATTTCATTTGATACAGACGGAGGTAAAGCAGTAAGCGAAATTAGAATCAAAGAAGGAGCAAGTATTAAATTACCAGATACGGAAAAAGAGGGATATACTTTTGAAGGTTGGTTCTTAAAAGAAGAAAAAGTAACCGATACCAAAATATTTGATAAAGATGTTACTTTAAAAGCAAAATGGACTATGAAAGAGCAAACTTTTACGGTTACATTTGATTCCGATGGAGGAAGTCAAGTTAGTAGCATAAAAGTAGTATGCGGAGAAGAATTATCTCTGAAAGAAATTCCTACAAAAGAAGGTTATCGTTTTGTATCATGGGTAGACCAAAATGAAACGCCTATCTTAGATGGTGCATTACTTTCATGTGAAGATTTAGTATTAAAAGCAAATTGGGAAAAAGAATAAAATGTAGATACTTATTGTATCTACATTTTTTCTATTGACATTGGTTTCTTTTTGACATACAATATTATTGTATTAAGTCAATGATACAGTGAGGTGATCGTATGGACTTTACATTTGATAATAATATCCCTATTTATATTCAAGTATTAGAATATATGAAGATATATTTAATCTCAGGTGTATTTCAATGTGGAGAGAAATTACCATCTGTCCGAGAATTTGCGACAACTTTTAAAGTCAATCCGAATACGATGCAGAAAGCACTTTCAGAATTAGAAAGTATGAATTTAATTTATACGGAAAGAACAAATGGTAAATATGTAACAAAAGATAAAGCTAGTATAGCAAAATTAAAGGATGAATATGCACTTACTTTAGCGAAAAGTTATTTTCAAGGAATGAAGAGGATTGGATTAGGGAAAGCAGATTCTATCAAATATTTAGAAAGGATCGATGATGCATTTGAAACTACTAGAAATTAAAAATTTAAATAAATCGTTTGATAAGAAAGCAATTCTTAAAGATGTAAACATGGAAATCTCAAGTGGTAAAATTATTGGATTACTTGGTAAAAATGGTGCTGGAAAAACTACACTCATTAAAATCATAAATGATTTATTAACTTCAGATAGTGGAGAAGTGTATGTACAAGGGAAACCAATTGGAGTAGAAACCAAAAAAATCATTTCTTATTTACCAGAAAGAACCTATTTAAATAAAAATATGAAAGTTTCTGAAGTGATTCAATATTTTAAGGATTTTTATGAGGATTTTGATGCAGAAAAAGCAGAAAAATTGTTGAAGGATTTAGGGTTGGATATCAATGCACACTTATCAAAAATGAGTAAAGGGATGCAGGAGAAAGTACAATTGGTTTTGGTAATGTCTAGAAAAGCAGAATTGTATATTTTGGATGAGCCACTTGGTGGGGTAGATCCAGCTACACGTGACTATATATTGGATACGATTCTTTCTAATTTTAATGAAAATGCAAGTGTGATTATTTCTACGCATTTAATATCCGATATTGAACGAATTTTAGATGAAGTAATCTTTATCGATAAAGGAAAAATTGTTTTACAAAGTGATGCAGATAAACTTAGGAAGAAAGAAAAATCATCCATTGATGAAATCTTTAGGAGGATGTTTAAATGTTAGTAAAGCTTTTAAAATATGATTTAAAATACATGATTAAAAATATGATTGTATTCTATTTATTATCTTTCTTTTTTGCCATTACAACGAGAATCCTTTTTCATATAGAGCAATCTGTCATTGTCACAATTCTTAGAAACATCAGTATTGGGTTTTTAATATCAATGGCTGCAAATATTTTAATCAATACTATGATGAGAAGTTGGATTCGTTTTCGAGATTCCTTATATAAAGATGAATCTTATTTAACTCATACTTTACCAGTTACCAAAAATGATTTGTACCTTTCTAAGTTTATTCTGACCTTTTTATTCTTCTTTCTTGGATTCATTGTAATTCTATTATGTTTATTTTTAGCATTTTATTCCAAAGAAAACTGGATGCTTATTTCTAAATTTGTAAAAAATATAACCATTGGATTAAATATGAGTACCATCTTTTTTGTGACAATGTTTATTTTAGTTTTATTTTTAGAATTCTTTAATGCCATTCAATGTGGTTTTTATGGAATTATTCTAGGACATCGTAAAAACAATGGGAAAATAGGTTATTCTGTATTTTATGGATTCCTATTTTATTTAATCACACAAATGATGGTTTTAGGTCTTGTATTTATTTATGGATTATTTGATCCTTCCATTATGGCTCTTTTTAAAACCGCAACGGTAAGTATAGATGCAAATGCATTTAAAACATTATCAATACTTGCTTCTATGTTTTATTTAGGAATCATATTTATAATGTTTGAATTATGTAAAAAAGCGCTGAATAAAGGTGTGAATGTTGAATAAAAACTAGACAATTAAATCTAGTTTTTTATATAATAAAATTATAAGAAAGAGGAGATTAAATGAGAAAAAGTCTGATTATTTATTTTAGTAGAGCAGATGAAAATTATTTTGGTGGAACAATGAAATATATTGAAAAAGGCAATACAGAAGTTGCTGCAGAATACATTCATGAAATAACAGGCGCTGATCTTTTTAAAGTGGAGCCACAAAATCCGTATTCTAAAGAATATAGAACATGTATCGAGGAAGCAAAAGAAAGAACGAAAGAACATAATGCACCCATTAAAGAAAACATTCCTGATTTATCAAATTATGAAGTTTTATATATTGGATCTCCAATTTATTGGGGAGGAATGCCAGAAGAACTATTTACAGCTTTAAAAAATCATGATTACAAAGGAAAAACAATTAGACCATTTACGACACATGAAGGTTCTGGATTATCAAATGTTCCAAATCAATTAAGTGAAATATGTATAGGATCTCAAATTCTTCCAGGTCTTGCAATTGTTGGTTCTAAAGTAAAAGAATCAAAATCGGAAATTGAAAACTGGGTGAAATCGGATCTTCTTTAAAGGGAGTATATGGTATGAAAAAAAGAATTTTACTATTATTTATTTTATTGATTCTTACTGGTTGTAATGTTCATCCAAAAGAAGAAAAGAAAGATTCAAAAGAGGTGATTCAAACTGTGAAGGCGATTATAAATGAAAAAGAATATGAAGTTCAATTAGAAAACAATCAAACAGTAAATGATTTTGTTGCGATTTTACCGAAAGAGTTTTCTATGAAGGAATTAAATGGCAATGAAAAATATATTTATTTAGATCAAAGTCTTTCAACCAATTCTTCGAATCCTGGTCAAATTCTAGCTGGAGATGTTATGCTATATGGAGACAATTGTCTTGTTATTTTTTATGAATCCTTTGATACTTCTTATTCCTATACAAAGATTGGTCACATTGAACATCTTCCTAATTTAGGCGATGGTGATATTCAAGTAAAATTTGAAAAATAAGTTGAATAAAAAAAATGAAAATGCTATGATAAAAAAGAAGGGAGTAGATAATATGAAGTATTGTTCTAACTGTGGAAATAAAATTAATGAAGGAGCTGTCTATTGCCCAAATTGTGGCAATCGTATAGATGGTAAAAGAGAGTTTGTAGGTTCAAAACCAAATATTGAAAATAGAAACCTTGTTACTTGTATTATATTGACGTTTATAACTTGTGGGATTTATAGTATTATTTGGTTTGTTTCTATGGTGAATGATGTAAATAGAGTTTGTGATGATGAAAAATCAAGTCAATCAGGTGGAATGGTATTATTGTTGACATTAATTACTTGTGGTATTTATAGTCTTATATGGTTCTATCAAGTTGGAAAAAGACTGAACTTGGCTGGGCAGAAATATCAAATGAGAATTGATGATAATTCCGTATTATATTTGGTATTGTCTCTAATTGGATTACAGATGGTAAGTTATTGCTTGGTTCAAAATGAGTTAAATCAATTTTCAGAATAATGAAAAAAAGAATTCAAAATGTTATGAAGTGGAATGGAATCTTGCTATTCTTATTCTTTACTTACTATTTCATTCATAGATTTACAGGATTTTCTATTCCATGTGTTTTTCATTCCATAACAGGTTATCAGTGCCCCGGATGCGGAGTTACTCGTATGTTGTTTTCGATTCTTCATTTTCACTTTGAAGAAGCTTTTCATTATAATCCTCTTGTGTTTTTCTATTTGCCATTTATTATCGCAT
>CAMNAC010000051.1 GCA_946530475.1 uncultured Mycoplasmatota bacterium | reverse complement strand
TGATTCGTGATAGAGGACATGCTTTGACAATTGAAATAGAAAAAGAAGATAATAAGTATCATATTGATTACTTTATACCAAAAATTTGTAACGTTGAGATGGTGAATCAATTACCAGGTGTGAATAAGATACATGATTATTCGATTGGAACAACTGGATCATTCGAAATTGATCAAATAGAGTCTCTTTATACCTTTATTAGCATGGTCCCAATGGATACAGATATGATAAATACGAAACTTTAGCTTTACATTTTCTTGTCGGCTATAGTTTGACAAAGCAGGGTATATTTTATATAATAATTACACTTGAATGAAGAGGAAGGTATCATGAAGAGAATAGGTAATAATTATAAAAATGTAATAGAAAGTTTAATGTGTCTTTTTACATCGGATAATGGAGATGTAAAAGTCTTATTAACAAGAAAAAAAACGGAACCTTATAAAGGATATTGGTGTTTACCAAATGATACAGTAAGTATTGAAGAAACCATTGAAGAAAATGTTATGAAAATGATGTCAGAACAATATCAATATACCAATTTCTATTATGCACAAAGTGGGACTTTTTCTAGATTAGATCGTGATCCAGAAAATCGAATTGTTGGAGTTTCTTTTTTAGGACTAATTGACAGTGTTCATGCTTTGATTTTACATCCAGAAATTGATGATATTGATGAAGTATCTTGGTTTCCAATTAATACATTACCTAAGATTGGATATGATCATGAAGAAATTATTCAAAATGCTCTTTCAAATTTACAAAAAGAATTAACGAATATCGATTTATTGAAAAGATGGTTTCCTGGAGATTTTACGTTACCAGAGATGCAGAAAGTGTATGAACAAATTTTAGGACATCATTTAGATAAGAGAAATTTTAGAAAAAAATTTATGAATTTAAATGTGATAGAAGAAACAGGAGAAAAAACAGAAGGTCAAGGAAGACCCGCTGTATTATATCGTTTTAAAGAAGATGCCAAAAAAGAAGAAATATTCTAAGGGGGATTTATATGAGAAATAATCATGGATGGGGACTTTCCGCAATGCTTATTTTATGTGCGATGTTAGCATTTGCGCTTATTGTGTCCGCTATTATATATGATCATTCATTTGATCAAGACACCTTATCTACATTAGATATGGGAGAAGAAATTAACGACATGATTCATACAGAATCTTACCAAGAGATGGAAGAAAAAATTGTAAATGCTGCAAGAAATTATGCGAATAAATATTATCCAAGCTTACCAGATGGGAATCGTGTTTATGTGAGTGTGAAACAATTACAAGTAGAAAATATGCTTGAAGAATTAGTGGATAAAAAAGATAATATTTGTAGTGGTTATGCATACTTTGAAAACCAAAACGGGAATATCGTATATAATCCATTTGTGAAATGTAAAAATAAATATACAACAAAAGGGTATCAATCCGAATATGATAAATAGTGATAATTTTTTATCACTTTTTTTAATTAATTAAAAGAATTGCAATCCATGATAAAAAAGTGTTGACAATGAATAGAAAAAAGTGGTATATTAATATCGCATTTAATTAAGGTTTACCTCGGTAAATCTTTAATTAAGGAGAATAATGAAACACCTGGAAGTGTGTAAAGAGAAAGGAGCGTTTTATATGCCTACAATGAATCAATTAGTTAGAAAGAGAAGAAGTGCGAAAACAAGAAAAAGTAAATCTCCTGTTTTAAACATTGGATTTAACAGTAAAGAAAAGAAACAAACAAAACAAAACAGTCCTCAAAAACGTGGAGTATGTACTCGTGTTGGAACTATGACTCCAAAGAAACCTAACTCAGCTCTTCGTAAATATGCTCGTGTTCGTTTAAGTAATGGAATGGAAGTAACTGCTTATATTCCAGGAGAAGGACACAATTTACAAGAACACAGCGTAGTAATGATTCGTGGAGGACGTGTAAAGGACTTAATCGGAGTTCGTTATCATATCATCCGTGGAACATTAGATACAGCTGGAATTGACAAACGTCGTCAAGGACGTTCAAAATATGGAACAAAGAAACCAAAAGAAAAGAAAAAATAATAAGTAAGGAGGAAAAAACATGCGTAAAAGACGTGCAACAAAAAGAGATGTATTAGCAGATCCAATGTATAATTCAAAATTAGTTACAAAACTAATCAATACCATTATGAAAGATGGTAAAAAAGGAACTGCTCAAACAATTCTATATAATGCCTTTGATCAAATCAAAGAAAAAACTGGAAAAGAACCACTTGAAGTGTTTGAAGAAGCAATGAAGAACATTAAACCACAACTAGAAGTAAAATCGCGTCGTGTTGGTGGAGCAAACTATCAAGTTCCAGTTGAAGTTAGAGCAGATCGTAGTCAAGCTTTAGGTCTTCGTTGGTTAGTACAATATGCAAGACTTAGAGGAGGTCACTCTATGGCTGAGAATTTAGCAAATGAAATCATCGATGCATCAAATGGTGTTGGTGGTGCTTGTAAGAAAAGAGAAGATACCCACAGAATGGCAGAAGCAAATAAAGCATATGCTCATTACCGTTGGTAATAAAAGTAAGAAAGGATTATTTATATGGCTCGTGAATATAGTTTAGAGAAAACACGTAACTTTGGAATTATGGCACATATCGATGCAGGAAAAACAACTTGTACAGAACGTGTTTTATTCCATACACATAAAATCCATAAAATTGGAGAAACTCACGATGGAGAATCTCAAATGGACTGGATGGAACAAGAAAAAGAGCGTGGAATTACGATTACTTCAGCTGCAACGACTGCTTTCTGGAAAGATCATAGATTTAATATCATCGATACTCCAGGGCACGTAGACTTTACAATTGAAGTATCTCGTTCTCTTCGTGTACTAGATGGTGCAGTGGCACTTCTAGATAGCCAAGCTGGGGTAGAACCTCAGACTGAAACTGTATGGCGTCAAGCAGATGAATTCAAGGTTCCTCGTATGATCTTCTGTAATAAGATGGATAAAATGGGAGCAAGCTTTGAATATAGTTTAAAAACAATTAAAGATCGTCTTGGTGTCAATGCAAAACCAATTGAATGGCCAATTGGTGCTGAAAATGAATTCCATCAAATTATTGACTTACTAACTCGTAAGTTATATATCTACGATGGAAAAGAAAATGAAGAACCACAAATTGTTGATGTACCAGATGAATACAAAGATATTTGTGAAGAAAAACGTAATGAATTAATCGAAGCAGTTGCTGAATTCGATGATGAATTAATGGAAAAATATTTGGAAGGTGAAGAAGTAGAGATTGCACAAATCAAAAAAGCAATTCGTAAAGGAACACTTGCTGCTGAATTCTTCCCAGTATTATGTGGAACTGCGCTTGGAAACATCGGAGTAAAATTATTACTTGATGCGGTAATCGATTATTTACCAGCCCCAACAGATGTTGCTTCTATTAAAGGAGTAGACTTAGATGGAGAACCAGTCGAAAGACATCCAAGTGATTCTGAACCATTTGCTGCATTAGCATTTAAAATCATGACAGACCCATTTGTAGGAAGACTTTCTTTCTTCCGTGTTTATTCAGGACATTTAAACAGTGGATCTTATGTATTAAATGCAACTAAAAATTCAAAAGAACGTATTGGACGTTTGCTTCAAATGCATGCAAATAACCGTACAGAAATTAGTGAAGTATTTGCAGGAGATATTGCTGCTGCAGTAGGTCTTAAAAATACGACTACTGGAGATACTTTATGTGATGAAAAACATCCATGTATTTTGGAATCTATGGTATTCCCAGAACCAGTTATTGAACAAGCTGTTGAACCAAAATCAAAAGCTGACCAAGATAAAATGGGTCTTGCTCTTCAAAAACTTGCTGAAGAAGATCCAACTTTCCGTGCAACAACGAACCATGAAACTGGACAAACGATTATTGCCGGAATGGGAGAACTTCATCTTGATGTTATCGTAGATCGTATGCGTCGTGAATTTGGAGTAGAAGCAAATATTGGTAAACCTCAAGTTGCTTACCGTGAAACGATTACACAAGCTGCTGATTGTGAAGGTAAATACATCAAACAATCTGGTGGACGTGGACAATATGGACATGTATGGATTAAGTTTGAACCAAATCCTGATAAAGGATATGAATTCGTGGATGCAGTTGTTGGAGGTGCTGTTCCTCGTGAATACATTCCAGTAACTGATAAAGGTCTTCAAGATGCTATGAAAACTGGTGTTCTTGCAGGATATCCAATGATCGATGTTAAGGCAACTTTATTTGATGGTTCTTACCATGATGTAGACTCATCAGAAATGGCTTATAAGATCGCTGCTAGTATGGCACTTAAAGCTGCAAAAGAAAAATGTAAACCAATTTTACTTGAACCAATTATGAAGGTACAAGTAGTAGTACCAGAAGAATATCTTGGAAATGTAATGGGAGATATCACTTCAAGAAGAGGACGCCCAATGGGACAAGAATCTCGTGGAAATGCACTTCAAATTGAAGCAATGGTACCACTTGCTGAAATGTTTGGATACATGACTTCTTTAAGATCAAATACACAAGGTAGAGGTAACTTTACTATGACATTTGATCACTATGAAGAAGTACCAAGAAACATTGCAGAAGACATCATTAAAAAGAATGGTGGAAATAATTAAAAATAAGAGTTTCTTATTTACATAAAAAACAGGAATTTTTGGAAAAATACTTGATATTTTTCCAGAGTTCCTATAAAATATTAGTTGTAGAAATATGAAAGGAATGAAAAAATATGGCTAAACAAAAATTTGATCGTACCAAACCACATATGAATATTGGTACAATTGGTCACGTAGACCATGGAAAAACTACTTTAACTGCTGCTATTACTGCTTATCTTGCAAAACAAGGAAAAGCTCAAGCAATGGCATATGACCAAATCGACGGAGCACCAGAAGAAAGAGAACGTGGAATCACAATCAATACTGCTCACGTTGAATATGAAACTGACAAAAGACACTACGCTCACGTAGACTGCCCAGGGCATGCTGACTATGTTAAGAACATGATCACAGGAGCTGCTCAAATGGATGGAGCAATCTTAGTTATTGCTGCTACAGATGGACCTATGGCTCAAACTCGTGAACATATCTTATTATCTCGTCAAGTTGGTGTACCTCGTATGGTAGTATTCATGAACAAATGCGACATGGTTGATGATGAAGAATTATTAGACTTAGTTGAAATGGAAATTCGTGAATTATTAAATGAATACGGATACGATGGAGATAATACTCCAATTATTCGTGGATCTGCATTAAAAGCTCTTGAAGGAGATCCAGTTTACGAAGAAAAAATCAAAGAATTAATGGATGCTGTAGATACTTGGATTGAAACTCCAGTTCGTGATACAGAAAAACCATTCTTAATGCCAATCGAAGATGTATTCACAATCACAGGACGTGGAACTGTTGTTACAGGACGTGTTGAACGTGGTACATTAA
>CAMNAC010000050.1 GCA_946530475.1 uncultured Mycoplasmatota bacterium | reverse complement strand
ATTTAGCCATTTCATCACGGATAGCAGCTTTTTCTTCATTTGATAAATCTGAAGTTTTTCTTGAACCATCAATTTTTACAGCAGCTAAAATTTTCTTAGATAAACTTCTTCCTACACCGAAAATATAAGTTAAAGAAGTTTCAATATTTTTATTGTCTGGAATATCTTTTCCATTAATACGTGCCATTCAAACACCTCCTATTAACCTTGTCTTTGTTTGTGTTTAGGGTTTTCACAAATAACATATTTTTTCCCTTTACGTGTAACAACTTTGCATTTGTCACAAATTGGTTTAATTGATGCTCTTACTTTCATATAGAAATCCCTCCTAATTTTTTCTATAAGTGATACGCCCACGTTTTAAATCATAAGGAGTTAATTCAACAGTTACTTTATCGCCTGGTAAGATGCGAATGTAATTCATTCGGATTTTACCAGAAACGTGAGCTTCAATAATCTGTTTGTTTTCAAGTTCTACCCTGAAAGCTCCTCCTTTTAGTACGTCTAGTACTTTTCCTTCTACCTCAATCGTAGCTTCCTTTGCCATATCATCACCTCTTGGTCATAATTTCATAGCCATCTTTGGTTACTAATACAGTATGTTCAAAGTGAGCAGATGGCTTATCATCGGCCGTCACAACGGTCCAATCATCATCTAACATAAATACATCAGCAGTTCCTAAATTTAACATTGGTTCTACTGCAATGACCATTCCTTCTTTTAGAACTGGTCCAGTATGCATTTTTCCATAGTTTGGAACATCTGGATCTTCATGAACTTTAGACCCAACACCGTGCCCCACTAATTCTTTTACTACACCTAAATGATGTTTCAATGCATATTGTTCAACCGCATAACCAATATCTCCAACATGAGCGCCATCATGAATCATACTCAATCCTTCAAACAAAGCTTTTTCCGTATGTTCTAATAGTTCCTGTTTTTCCTTACTGATTTTACCTACTGGATATGTCCATGCAGAATCTCCATGATATCCTTTCCAGCAAGCACCAATATCGATTGAAATAATATCTCCTTCTTTGATTTTTCGTTTTCCTGGAATTCCATGTACTACTTCTTCGTTTAACGAAATACATACACTCCCAGGAAATCCATATAATCCTTTGAAAGAAGGTGTACAGCCTCGACTTCTAATATAGTCTTCCGCTAATTTATCTAGTTCAGCAGTGGTAATACCCGGTTTTATAAATGGTTCTAAATAATGATGGGTATCACCTACTACTTTTCCAGCTATTCTTAGGAGTTCTATTTCTCTTTCCGATTTTATCGAAATCATTTATTTTCCTCCTAACACTTTTTCAATATTTGAAAATACAATTTCTTTTGGATCTCCACTATTGATATGATATACATTCCCTTTTTCTTCATAATATTGAATTAAAGGTTCTGTACTTACAACATAAGTATCATATCTTTTTTCAAATGTTTCTGCATTGTCATCTGCTCTTTTAGAAAGTGCATTTCCACACTTATCACAGATTCCGCTTTTCTTTGGTCTTGATTCTTCAAATTTTTCATTGTATACTGCTCCACAATTTCCACATGTTAATCTTCCGATTACACGATCTAATGCAGTTTGTTTATCCAAATCTAAAATAATCACAACACCAAAATCTTTTTTTAATGATTTTAATAAATCTTCATATGCTTTTGCCTGAAAAACATTTCTTGGAAATCCATCTAGTATATATCCATTATTGCAGTCATCCTTTTTCAAACGTTCTTTTAATAATTCTAATGTGATTTCATCACTTACAAGACCGCCTGTTTCCATCTGATTTTTAATATAAGTTCCTCTTTCACTTTTTTCTTTACTAGCAGCTCTTAATAAGTCACCAGTTGAAATATGTGGCATATGATATTTTTCACTCACCATAAGTGATTGAGTTCCCTTACCTGCAGATGGTGGGGCAATAAAAATAATACTCTTCATTAATATCTTCTTCTTCCTTTTTTGTAATTACGTTTTGTAAGGCTGCTTTCTACTTGTTTCCAAGTTTCAATCGCAACACCTACAACGATAATAAGTCCAGTTCCTCCAATCGTAACACTAGAAGGTAACCCTGTAATTTTTCCAAAAATAATTGGAAGACCTGCAATAAATGCAAGTAAGATTGATCCTACAATTGTAAGACTTTTTAATACTTTTGTAATATATTTTTTCGTTTCTTCTCCTGGTCGAACACCTGGAATATATCCTCCACTTTTTTGTAAATCTTCTGCCATATCTTTTGGCTTAATTTCTAAGAATGTATAGAAATATCCAAATGCGATAATTAAGATAATATAAAGAATAAATCCTGTTGGAGAAGTATAAGTAATCCATTTATTTACAAAATCAATTACTCCTTGTTTTTTTGAAACTTGTGCGATTAAACTTGGAATGGATAGTAATGCCGATGCAAAAATAACTGGCATTACTCCTGCAGAGTTTAACTTAAATGGTAAATAATTTTGTCCACCATTCATAGTTCCTGCAGATTTATTTGCATATTGAATTGGAATTCTTCTTTCTGTTAGTTGTTCATAAACAACACCTAAAACAATTCCAAAATAAATAATTACAAATAAAGCAAATTTTAAAATTCCAAATGTACTCATACTTGTTCCTACAAAACCTTGCCATGCTGTATAAAACATGGATGGTAAGTTGGAAACAATTCCTGCCATGATAATCAAAGATACTCCGTTTCCTACACCCTTAGCCGTTACTTGATCTCCAAGCCAAAGCAAGAATGCAGTTCCTGCAGTTAATACTGTTGCAAATTCCATATATTGTAGAGGAGTCCCTCCTTCAATATAAACGAATGATAATAAGTATCCTTGTACAAATGCAAGAATAATTCCAACAACTCTTGTAATTTTGTTAATTTTTTGTCTTCCGGTATGCCCTTCTTTCGCAAGATCTGCTAAATAAGGGACAATGTCCATCTGTAATAATTGAATAATAATTGATGCATTGATATATGGAAGAACTCCTAATGAAAAGATTGAAAACCTTTCCATAGAACCTCCACCCATCATGTTCATAAGTTGTAAGAAACTTAAACGACCAGTTCCTAATGCATCCTTATCGATTCCAGGAACAATAATCGATGTTCCTAGTTTAAATACGAATAGAACTCCTAATGTGAATAAAATTCTCTTTTGGAGATCTCTGTTTTCGCGACTAAAGATTTTTTTAATCGACTCTAACATATTAGATCACCTCTGCTTTTCCACCTAATTTTTCTATTTCTTCTTTTGCTTTACCAGAAAATTTATGAGCTTTAACAGTTAATTTCTTTTCTAAAGTTCCATTTCCTAATACTTTGATACCATCTAACCCATTTTTTACTAATCCCATTTCTTTTAGTAATTCTGGAGTTACTTCGGCACCTTTATCAAATTTATTTAAATCACTTAAATTAATAACAGCATATTTTGTTTTAAATTGTGCATTTGTAAAACCACGTTTTGGTAAACGACGGAATAAAGGTAATTGTCCTCCTTCAAATCCAGGTCTTACTCCACCACTTGTTCTAGCATTTTGTCCTTTATGACCTTTTCCACTTGTTTTTCCAAGACCAGATCCAGCACCACGTCCAAGTCTTTTTCTTGAACTAAAAGCACCAGCTGGTTGTTCTAAAGTATGTAATTTCATTATCTGATTTCCTCTACTTTCTTACCGCGAAGTTTTGCAACTTCTTCAATTGTTCTTTGTTCTTTTAATGCTTCAAGTGTAGCAAATGCCATATTTATTTTTGTGCTTGATCCAAGTGATTTTGATAAAATGTCTTTTACACCAGCAAGTTCTAACACTGCACGAACAGGTCCACCAGCTTTTACACCAGTACCTTCAGCGGCAGGTTTTAACATAACTTTACTAGCTCCTCTTCTTCCAATTGCTTCATGTGGAATAGTTCTTTCATCTACGATTGAAACACGAACCATATTCTTTTGAGCTGCTTGAGATGCTTTTTTAATTGCATCTGGCACTTCATTTGCTTTTCCAGTTCCAATTCCAACTAGACCTTTTCTATCTCCAACAGCAACAGTTGCAGAGAAACGGAAATGACGACCACCTTTTGTTACTTTCGTAACTCTTCCAATATTGATGATTTCTTCATCATATTGTTTTGGGCGTGGTTCTTTTCTTCTTTTTTCCATTTAATACCCTCCTTAAAAATCTAAGCCATTTTCACGTGCAGCATCAGCTAGTGCTTTTACACGTCCATGGTATAGGTATCCACCTCTATCGAAGCATACCTTTGTAATTTTTGCTTTTTTTGCTCTTTTTGCAAGTAATTCTCCTACTTTAGCAGCAGCTTCCACATTTCCTCCGTTTGATAATTTTAATTCCTTATCAATAGAAGAAGCACTTACTAAAGTTACGCCTTTTTCATCATCAATGATTTGAGCAAAAATATTTTGGTTTGAACGAAATACGTTTAATCTTGGTACTAAACTTGTTCCCTTTACTTTTTCAGTAACACGGGTATGTCTAGCAATACGTTTTTCATTACGAGACTCTTTTTTAATCATAATCTACGCGCTCCTTTACTTATTTTAAGCTGCTTTCTTTCCTTCTTTACGACGAACAACTTCATCAGCATAACGAATTCCTTTTCCTTTATAAGGTTCTGGTTCTCTTATCTTACGAACATCTGCAGCAAATGCCCCTACTAATTGTTTGTCGATTCCTTTAATCACTAGTTCTGTATTACTTGGTGATTCTAATGTAATTCCTTCTGGAACTTTTACATTAACTGGATGAGAATATCCTGCAGTAACTACTAAGTCTTTTCCTTTTAATTGAAAACGATATCCAACACCCAAAGATTCAAGTTTCTTTGAGAAACCTTCTGTAACACCAACAATCATGTTATGAATGTTAGCATTTGCTGTTCCATGATAGTTTTTTACATTATCATTTGAACGAGAAATGGTACATTCTGTTCCTTCTACAGAAACTGTCAAATCTTTATGAATTTCAGTAGAAAGTTCCCCTTTAGGACCTTTTACTGTAACGACATTACCATCTACAGTAACTGTAACACCAGCTGGAATCGTTAAAGTTCTATTTCCTATACGACTCATATTAATCCTCCTAATCTTTCTACCAAATATAAGCTAATACTTCTCCACCAAGATGTTCTTTTCTTGCTTGTTTATCACTCATAACTCCTTTTGATGTAGAGATAATTGCGATACCTAAACCATTTAATACGCTTGGTACATTATCAGCTTTTACATATACACGTAATCCTGGTTTTGAAATTCTCTTTAACCCAGTAATTACTTGTTCTTTATGTTCTCCATATTTTAAATTTAATACAATAATATTTTGAACGTTATTTTTCTTAATTTTATAATCACTAATGAATCCTTCTTCTTTTAAGATTCTAGCAATTTCTTCTTTGATTTTTGAAGCGGGTACTTCAACTTCTTTATATCGCATTTGTTTTGCATTACGAATTCTTGTAAGCATATCTGCGATTGGATCATTTGCAAATCCCA
>CAMNAC010000049.1 GCA_946530475.1 uncultured Mycoplasmatota bacterium | reverse complement strand
AATGTGTTCAGCAGCAATCTTTATTTCAGTTGCTTGGCCTTGTGCGCCTCCTAAAGGTTGATGAATCATTATTTCACTGTTAGGTAAAGAATATCGTTTGCCTTTTTTACCAGAACTTAATAAGAAAGCCCCCATACTTGCAGCCATTCCAATACAAATTGTAGAGACGTCGCTTTTGATAAAATTCATCGTATCATAAATAGCCATTCCACTTGTGACACTTCCACCTGGAGAATTAATATATAAACTAATATCTTCATGATTCAAAGAATCTAAATAAAGGAGTTGTGCAATAATCATATTGGCATGACTATCATCAATTTCATCTCCTAATAATATAATTCGATCTTTTAAAAGCCTAGAATATAAATCGTACGCTTTTTCTCCATCATTACTTTTTTCTATAACGGTTGGAATTAATGCCATGGAATCATCCTTTCTATTTTATCATAGACAGAAATGTTTTCTTTTATGCATAAATCAAGTGACAAAAAACATATTATTTGGTACAATGATATTGTAGAATATGAGGGATAAAATGGAAAAGATAGTAAAGGTAAATTACCGAGGCATTGAAGAAAAAGAGTTTCCTCAAGGAACATCATTGAAGGAGATTAGTAAACATTTTCAAAGTTATTATAAGTATCCAATTCTAATCGCAAAAGTGAAAAATGATATTATGGAATTATGTGAAACGGTTTCTAAAAAGTGTGAAGTGGAATTCTATGATAGAAGTGATCCAATTGGAAACGGAATTTATGGAAGAAGTTTAGAATTCATTTTAGTATTGGCGGTAAAAAGATTATTTGGTCAAGATCAAGAAGTAGTAATTGAACATTCCATTGATAAAGGATTTTATTGTGTGATTCCAAATAAAAAAATAACAAAAGAAGATATTACAAATTTAAATCGAATGATGAAACAAATTGTAAAAGAAGATTTATTGTTTACAAAATTGTCTGTTTCTAGATTGGATGCAATTGAATTCTTCAAAAAAAGAAAACAGTATGATAAAGCAAAAGTACTAAAATATATTAGTAATACCTATATTAATTTATATCGAATTGATGATTATTATGATTATTTTTACGGGGAAATGGGATATAGTACTGGAGATATTGATAATTTTAAACTAACTTACATTGATGAAAAAGGATTTGTAGTAAGTTTTCCAGATGTTTATAATCCTGATGAAACACTTGACTATGTACATCATGCCAATATGTTTGATAAATTTTTAGAATATACAAATTGGGGAGAGTCTTTAGGAATTGTCAATGCTGCAGAATTAAATGAGATTGTATCAAAAGGAGAATACAATGAATTAATTCGTGTATGTGAAGCTTATTACAATAGACAATTAGCTACAATCGCAGATCAAATTTACGAAAAGAAGGATTCTTTAAAGTTAATTTTAATTGCTGGACCTTCTAGTAGTGGGAAAACAACGACTTCTAAGAAGTTGTCTACTTATTTAAGAAGTAAAGGGTTACATACTCATCCAATCTCAATTGATGATTACTTTGTTAACCGTGTGGATACTCCTAAAAATGAACATGGGGAATATGATTTTGAAAGCATTCATGCAGTGGATTTAGAATTATTCAATCGTCATTTAATTAAACTATTGGATGGAGAAAAAGTATTACTTCCTGAATATAATTTTGCGACAGGGAAGAAGGAATTTAAAAAACATTATCTTCAATTAAAAGAGAATGATATTATTATTGTAGAAGGGCTTCATGCTTTAAATGAACAATTAACTATGTCAATAGACAGAAAGAATAAATATAAAATCTATATTAGTCCTTTGACACAATTAAATATTGATAATCATAATCGTATTCATACAAGTGATACGAGAAGAATCAGAAGAATTGTAAGAGATAATAAATTTAGAGGATATTCAGCATCTGATACTCTTGGAATGTGGAAGAGTATCAGGCAAGGAGAAGAAAAATGGATTTTCCCATTTCAAGATGATTCCGATTATATCGTAAATTCCGCATTTATCTATGAATTAGGTGTATTGAAAACATACGTAGAACCATTATTATTTGCGGTAGAAGAATCAGATCCTAATTATCCGGAAGCGTTGAGATTAATTAATTTCTTGCGTAATTTCTTACCAATTCCAAGTGAAGAAGTACCAAAAGATTCTATTTTAAGAGAATTTATTGGTGGAAGTTGTTTTTATGAATAAGAATGCTAAGCATTCTTTTCATTTACACTAAGTTATGATAAAATAAATTTAAATAAGAGGGTGTAAAAATGAAGAAAAAAGTTCTTTTATTATTGATTAGTTGCTTTCTTTTTCCTTTCTGTGTAAAAGCAGAGGATTATAAGATGGATTTGTCTTGTGACCCTGTAGTCGCAAAAGATGATATTATGACTTGTAAAATGAGAGTTCTAAGTGGAGATATGGTATTTCATCAAATATCTGGAATTCTTCCTTCTTCAAGTGATTTTCAATTATTAAATTTTGAAAGTGGACCAATGAATTGTACCTCTACTTCTAAAACATTTGAATGTACATCAGAAGCAGGAATAAAAGCACCGAATATTATATTTAGTTTTTCATCTAAAGTGGTTCATGAAGGAGACTATCAAAAAGAAACAGAAACATTAGAAACTACAATTTCCAAAATCAATGAGGAAACAGTAGGACAATTAATAGAATCCAATAAAATTGTGTTTGATAAAATGCATCAAAGTAAATTAACAAATTTGAGTGTAAGAGGAGAAAAATTATATCCAACTTTTGATTCTAATATCTTTCATTATGAATTAACGACTACCTCAGATTCTGTTACGATTTCAGGAACTTTACAAGATGCATCTTCTACTGTTAACATAAAAAACTTATCAAGCCATACAGTCAAACTATCATATGGGGCAAATCCAATTTCGATTAAAGTAACAGCTAAAGATGGAACAAAATCTACTTATGTAATTACAGCAGTGAGAGAAGATCATAGAAGTGATGATAATAAATTACAACTTCTTTCGGTAAATGGAGAACAAATTCTTTTAGAAGAAAATAAATATAACTATGAAATAGAAGTGGAGAGTAATGTTGCAAAACCAAATATTTTATATGCAGCTTCCAATAGTTCTTCTACGATAGATATGATTGGGCCAAAAGAATTAAATGTTGGAAATAATCAATATATTATTAATGTTACTTCAGAAAAAGGAAATACCTTACAATATGTTTTAGTGATTAAAAGAAAAGCAGAAGTAAAATCAGAAGACACCAAATTAAAAAAGCTTAAAATTAAAAATGTAGATTCTTCTATTTCTTTTGATATGGATGTTACTTCTTATGATTTACATCTTCCAAAAAAAGTTTCTACTTTAGACTTAGAAGTAGAAGTAAATGATCCGAAGTCTACTTATGAAATTATTGGAAATGAGAATTTAAAAAATAATAGTAGAGTACAAATTAAAGTAACTGCTGAAAATGGAAAAGTAGGGACTTATAGCATTTTTATTCAAAAAGATTCTACGAATTATATGCCGTTTATTATCGGTACGCTAATCTTCCTTTGTTTAGTTGGAGCAGGTGTATTTATTTATCTATTAAAGAAGAAAAAAGAAAAAGAAATAGAATCTTATTTAGATGATACGATTGTTATGAAACACGCAAAAGAAGATGAATTAGGAGATACGATTGTAGTAAAAAAGGATGAATAATCCTTTTTTTGTCAAAAAAATGTCAAAAAATTGAAAACAACTTGAAAAGGAAACGAAAAGTTCCTATAATATTAATAGGAGGTTAGAAAATGATTCGAGTAGCGATTAATGGGTTTGGAAGAATCGGAAGATTAGTGTTCCGTATTATGGAAGAAAACCCAGAATTAGAAGTAGTAGCAGTAAATGATTTAACAGATGCTGAACAACTTGCTTATTTATTAAAATATGATACCAATCATCGTAATTATAGAGTGAATGAGATCACTTTTGATGAAAATCATATTATTGTTGGAGGTAGAAAAGTAAGAGTTTATGCAGAAAAAGATCCTGCTAATTTACCATGGAAAGATGAAAATATTGATGTTGTATTTGAATGCACAGGTCATTTTACAGATGTAGAAGGAGCTTCTCTTCATGTGAAAGCAGGAGCAAAAAAAGTGATTATTTCTGCACCTGCAAAAGGAGATTGCAAGACAATTGTTTACAATGTGAATGATTCCATTTTAGATGGAAATGAAACGGTAATTAGTGCGGCTAGTTGTACCACTAATTGTTTAGCGCCTGTTGTAAATGTTTTAAACAAAGAATTTGGAATTGAAAAAGGGTATATGACAACCGTTCATGCTTATACCAATGATCAAGTAATCTTGGATGTTGCTCATAAAAAAGGAATTTATTCAAGACGTGGAAGAGCAGGAGCAGCTAATATGATCCCAACAAGTACAGGAGCTGCAAAAGCAATTGGAAAAGTACTTCCTGAATTGGAAGGAAGAATGAAAGGTTCTGCAATTCGTGTTCCAACTACGACCGGTTCTATGATTGATTTAACTTTAGAATTAAAGAAAAATGTAACAAAAGAAGAAATCAATGCAGCTTTTCAAAAGTATGTAAATGAAACATTAGGATTTACGATGGACCCTGTTGTATCTTGTGATATTATTGGTTCTCATTTAGGAGCTTTAGTAGATGGAGATTTAACAGAAGTATTAGAAGTAGAAGGAAAGCAACTTGTAAAGATTATTGCTTGGTATGATAATGAAATGGGTTATAGTGCTCAAATGGTTCGTACTGCAATTGCCTTAATGAAATAGCATCTTTTGATGCTTTTTTTCTTGTTTATTACTTCATTTTATTGTAAAATAAAAATAGAAATAGGTGAGTGTATGAAGAAAAAAGGTTTTACATTAGTAGAATTACTTGGAGTATTAGTAGTATTATCCATTATTTTAGTGGTAACTATTCCAGTTATCATCAATACATTAAAAAATACGGATACCAATAAGCAAAAAGATCATGAGAAAAATATTCTTTCCAGTGCTGAATTATATATTGAAAAGAAGCGTTCTGCTTTTCCTTCATTAGATGGTGATAATGGATATGCAGTATTAAAAGTAGGAGACTTAATCAATGCTGGATATCTAAAAAAAGCAGAGTATGTGGATGAAAGTGATAACTATATTGGAATTTGTAAAAAACAAGATCAAACCTTTGATTTTATTTATCCATATGAGGGGAAACTTTGTGGAGATGATGTCGTATTAGTAAATTTAGATCCAAATGGTGGATATCTTGATTACAAACAATTAGTCTATAGACAAGGTAGTACTTATGGTACGTTACCTACACCAGAAATAAAGAGATCCAATCATACTTTTGTAGGATGGCATGGAAAAAATATGGCAACAATTAATTGGCGTCAAGGTGATTGGAATAATACAACTAACATGAGAAGAGTGTCTACCAATCATCGAATTTATGTTCCAAAAGGGAATACCATTACAATTTCTTATGCCAATAACACTTCTTATAAATGGTCTGCACTGATTTTTGATTCAGCAGCTGGAACCACTTATTCAAGAAGCATTCCTTTTAGCGAAGCAACCAATCCTTATACTTATACGGCAGAAGAAGGTTCTTATATAGTGTTTGTATGGGCAAATACTGCGGATATTAATGGAACTAATACGAATATTACACCAAGTGAATTAGCAAATGTTCAATTTCAAATCGAAAAAGGTTCTACTGCTACTCGTTATGAAACAGCATTTATTACAAGTACCACACCACTTTTACAAAATACTACCCATACTTTAACAGCTTCTTGGACAAGAGACTTTCCATTTTTAGATCAATAAAGAAAGAGAAATCTTTCTTTTTTTTCCCTTGTAAATCAATTCCTTTTTTAGTATAATTACTATGTGGTGATTGGGATGTGGAAAATCGGAAATGTTGAGATTCAAAATCAAGTTGTACTAGCCCCAATGGCAGGAATCTGTAATTCTGCATACCGAAAAATCATAAAGGAAATGGGTTGTGGATTAATTACCTGTGAGATGGTAAGTGATAAAGCAATTTATTATGGAAGTCAAAAAACGATTGATATGCTAGAAATGGATGAAAAAGAAAGACCTATTTCTCAGCAAATATTTGGAAGTGACAAAGAATCTTTTGTATATGCAGCAAAATACATTTATGAGCATATGAAACCAGATATTATTGATATCAATATGGGATGCCCTGTACCAAAAGTAGCATTGAAAAATCAAGCAGGAAGTGCTTTATTAAAAAATCCAGAAAAAGTAAAAGAAATTGTAAAAGCAGTCGTAGATTCTGTTCCTATTCCAGTAACTGTTAAAATTCGAAGTGGATGGGATAGCAATAGCATTAACGCAGTGGAAATTGCAAAAATATGTGAAGAAGCAGGTGCTTCAGCAATTACAGTACACGGAAGAACAAGAGCACAAGGTTATTCTGGACATGCTGATTGGAACATCATTAAAGAAGTGAAAAAAAATGTAAGTATTCCAGTGATTGGAAATGGAGACATTAAAACTTGCTTTGATGCAAAAAAAATGTTAGAAGAAACTTCTTGTGATGCTGTTATGATTGGAAGAGGCGTTTTAGGGAATCCTTGGTTAATTAAAGAATGTGTGGAATATTTAGAAAAAGGGACTTTACCAAAAGAAATTACGAAACAAGAAAAGTTTGATATGATTCGAAAGCATTTATCTTATTTGTTAGAATTAAAACCAGAAAAAGTAGCGGTATTAGAACTTCGTAGTCATGCTGCTTGGTATTTAAAAGGAATTCCTTTAATGAGTGAATGTAAAAACAAACTATTACATGCAAAAACAAAAGAAGA
>CAMNAC010000048.1 GCA_946530475.1 uncultured Mycoplasmatota bacterium | reverse complement strand
GAACTCGTCATAAAAAAGGTTTACCTGTAAGAGGACAAAGAACAAATAGAAATGCAAGAACTCGTAAAGGTAAAGGAAAAGTTGTTGCTAATAAGAAAAAGGCATAAAGAATTGGAGGTTATTTAAATGGCTTATAAACCAAGAAAACGTAAAGTAAAGAAAAATGTCCCAACTGGGAAAGCATTTATTCATTCTACTTTCAATAATACAATTGTTACGTTAACAGATGCGGAAGGAAATACTGTAAGTTGGGCTTCTGCTGGAACTTTAGGATTTAAAGGAAGCAAAAAATCAACTCCATTCGCTGCAGGTATGGCTGCTGAAGCTGCTGGAAAAGCTGCATTCGATATGGGAATGAGAAAAGTGGAAGTATCTGTAAAAGGACTTGGATCAGGTAGAGAAACAGCAATTCGTTCATTACAAACTGCTGGTCTTGAAATTGAATCAATTCAAGATACTACACCAATTCCACATAATGGATGTCGTCCACCAAAACGCCCACGTGGATAAAAAGAAAAGGAGTGAATAGAAGTGTTAAACTTTGAAAAACCAGTCTACAAAATTACAGAATATGTAGAAAATAGTAATTATGGAAAATTTGAATTGGAACCTTTAGAAAGAGGTTTTGGAACAACTATTGGAAATGCACTTCGTCGTGTGATGCTATCAAGCATGCCAGGTAGTGCTATTGTTGCGGTTAAAATTGATGGAGTAGCTCATGAATTTCAAACAATGGATGGAGTTGTTGAAGATGTTACTTCAATCATTTTAAACCTAAAAAGCGTAGTTGTAAAAAACAGTTCATCTGAGGAACAAGTATTACATCTTACAGCTGATAAAGAGGGTGTAGTTACTGCAGGTCAAATCGAAGCAAATGAATATGTGGAAATTGTAAATAAAGATCAAGTAATTGCGACTCTAGCAAAAGGTGGAAAACTTGATATGGAGATCATTGTCGCTAATGGACGTGGTTATGTTCCATCCAATGAAAATAAGAAGTATGTTGAAAACACAAAATTAGGATATATTCCTATTGATGCTCTTTATTCACCAATTGAAAGAATCAGTTATGATGTAGAAGCTGCACGTGTAGGTCAAGATGCTAATTATGATAAATTAATTATGAATGTTTATACAAATGGTTCTATTCGTCCTGAAGAAGCAATGGCTTTAGGAGCTAAAATTTTAATAGAGCATTTAAACATTATTACAAATTTAAGCGAAATTGCTGACACAACAGGAATTATGAATGCAAAACAAGAAGACAGTAAACTTAAGAAATTAGAAACATCTATTGATGATTTGGATTTCTCAGTTCGTGCATACAACTGTTTGAAACGTGCAGGAATTAATACATTAGGTGATTTAACAAGTAAATCAGAATTAGAAATGATGAAAATCCGTAATTTAGGAAAGAAATCTTTAAAAGAAGTAATTGATAAGATTAAAGATATGGGTCTTAAATTCCGCGATGAAGATTAATAGGTAGGAGGAATATTATGTACAGAAAATTAGGACGTACGAATAAACATAGAAAAAGTATGCTTTCCAACTTAACAAAAGACCTAATTATGAATGAAAGAATTGAAACAACTGAAACAAGAGCAAAAGAAGTTCGTAAATTCTTAGATAAAATGGTTACTTATGGAAAAGACGGATCTTTAGTTTCAAGAAGAAAAGCATTAGCTTTCTTCCATAATGATAACGAAGTAGTAAGTAAAGTATTTAATGATCTTGCAAAACGTTATGAAAAAAGAAACGGTGGATACACAAGAATTTTAAAATTAACAGAACGTCGTGGTGACGATGCATTAATGGTAATTTTAGAGTTGGTAGAAGAAGATGCAAAATAGCATCTTTTTTTTAAAACAATAGGTAATATAATTGAAAGATAATTAAAAAATGAAGGGCTGTAAAAAGAAATGTAAATAAAAAATATTGATTCGACAATCTTTCTCTTGTGTTTTCTATACTTTATGGTAAAATGAATATAAATATACAGGATGGTGACAACATGAAAGTATTAATTACAGGGGCAAGTAGTGGTATTGGAAGAGATATGGCACGCATTTTATCGAGTCAAGGTCATGATTTGATTTTGGTTGCTAGAAGAAAGAAAAGATTAGAAGAATTACAAAAAGAATTGGATGGAAATGTAGAAATCATTTCCATGGATATTTCTTCTACGTTTCAATGTATGAAACTATACGAAAAAGTAAAAAAAGAGAAAATCGATGTATTAATTAACAATGCTGGTTTTGGGTTATTTGGTAAATTTACTGAAACAAAATTAGAAAGAGAATTAGATATGATTGACTTAAATATCAAAAGTCTTCATACATTAACCAAACTATTTTTAAAAGATTTTATAGAAAGAGATTCTGGTTATATTTTGAATGTAGCCTCTTCTGCTGCTTTTATGCCGGGTCCTTTGATGGCAACTTATTATGGGACAAAAGCTTATGTATTACACTTAACTGAGGCTATATCAGAAGAATTAAGAAGAGAAAAGAGCCATGTTTCTATTAGTGCATTATGTCCAGGGCCAGTGTCTACAGAGTTTAATAAAGTGGCGAATGTAAAATTTTCTTTGAAAGAATTATCAAGTTATGATGTTGCAGAATATGCAATTAAAAAAATGTTTCAAAAAAAGACAGTTATTATACCAGGATTTTCTATGAAAAGTGCGATATTTTTTAGCCGCTTTATGCCAAGAAAAAGTTTATGTAAAATGGCTTATAAGATTCAACATTCAAAAGAAAAAAGGGATTAACTTCTTTTTTTTATTTTCCTTCTATTTTCCTTGTTTTCCAATTCGAATTATTATATAATAGGTACTATTGATGGTGGTGAGGAAGATGGAAAATGTCATTGAAATAAATGGTTTATCCTTTGGTTATCAAAGAAAAAAAATTTTTGATTCTTTCTCTCTTACAGTAAAAAGAGGAGTTTTTTTAACAATAATAGGAAACAATTCATCAGGAAAAACATCACTTGTAAAACTCATAACAGGGCTTCTTCCATCGAAAAATGAAGTACGTATTATGGGAATCCCATTAAATAAAAAAAATGCCAAAAAAATTCGTTCTTATATTGGGGTAGTATTTGATAATCCAAATACTGGATTAATTGGAGAAACAGTAATGGATTCACTTGCATTTCCATTAGAAAATTTAAAATATGATCAAGAATTAATTCTATCAATGATTGCAGATTTAGCCAAACAACTAAAAATTGAATCATTATTAAGAAAGCAAGTAGAAGAATTATCTGGAGGAGAAAAACAATTGATTTCTCTTGCTTCTGTTTTAATAAGGAATCCTCAAATTTTAATTTTGGATTGTGCGTTTACAATGCTCGATTCAAAGGAAAAAGAAAGAATTTATAAAATATTAAAGAAGCTTCATAAGACAACGCCAATTACTATTATCAATATTACACAAGATATAGAAGAAAGTATTTATGGAGATGAAATTGCTTTAATGAAAGATGGAAAACTATTGATACATGATCAAAAAGAAATCGTTTATTCGAAAGAAAAACTACTAAGAATTATGTCATTAGAACCTCCTTTTATGGTATCTTTATCCACCAAATTAGGTTATTATCATCTTGTGGATAACGTATTTTATGATATGAATGAAATGGTGGATGCATTATGGAAATAAAAGTAGACAAATTAAGTTTTGATTATCAAAAAGATATTCCTATAGAAAAAAGATTAATCAATAAGCTAAGTTTTACGATTGAACAAGATAAAATAACAGTCATCATAGGAAAAAATGGAAGTGGAAAAACAACTTTATTGGAACTTATGAATGGTTTACTAAAACCACAATCTGGAAAAATCATAATCGGAGATTATGTAATTGATAAAAAAAATACTGTTGATAAAGAGTTTCATAAAAAAGTAGGTTTCCTATTTCAATTTCCAGAGGAACAGTTTTTTCATAGTACAGTTGAAAAAGAAATTGGATTTTCAGTAGATCAATTTCAATATCGAGTAAATGAAAAAGAAAAACGTGTAAAAGAAGCTTTACTCTTGGTTGGATTAAATGATTCCTATTTAAAAAGAGACCCTCTTACTTTAAGTAATGTGGAAATGAGAAAAGTAGCTCTTGCATCTATTTTAATCTATAATCCTAAAGTTTTGTTTTTAGATGAACCAACTGTTGGATTTGATGAAGAAAATAAGAAGAGTTTTTTAAAGTTAATAAAACGATTAAAAAAACGTTATCATAAAACGATTATAATGGTAAGTCATGATATAGAATTTATTCATAAATTTGCAGATGAAATTCTTGTTTTAGATAATGGAAAACTGATTACTCAAGGAGATAAGTATGAAGTATTCAAACAAGAAAAAAGAATGAAAGAAATTGGTCTTACTGTTCCAAAAATGATTCAATTTTCTAATTTGGTTTATGAAAAGAAGGGAAAGAAAATTGGTTATCGAGATGAAATTAATGATTTAATTAAGGATATTTATCGCTATGTTAAATAAGACTTTTGGTCGTTATATAGGAAAAGATTCTAAAATTCATTTATTGAATCCCAAAATAAAGATAATTTGTTTTTTTCTTCAAATTGTAATGGCATGGATTTCAAATCAGATAGAAATACAACTTGTTTTATTGGTATTCTTTTTATTACTTATTTTACAGTCTGAAATTTCCTTTTTCCTTTTTTGGAAACCAATTTGGAAAATGAAATATTTATTATTAGGAATCTGTTTTATTGAAATTGTTACAAAAGGATTTTCTACTTTTTTGGTTGTGATGATTATGAAAGTGGTAAATATAATGCTTTCTAGCACTTTATATCTAGTTTCAACGAAGCAAAAAGAAATCATGATTGGGATTGATTTTCTATTGAGCCCTTTGAATATATTCTCTATTCCAACCGATCATTTTTCCTTTTTAATATCCAACTCAATATTATTTCTTCCAACTTTGTTTTATGAATTTGATAAAACAACAAAAACATTAACATGTAGAGGAATTGATTATGAACATTCGAATTGGAAAGAAAAATTTCAAATATTATCATTTATTATCTTTCCATTGATTACAAATGTTATAAAAAAAGCAGATTCTATGAGTGATATAATGGAGTTGCAGGGGTTTCAACTAGGAGAAAAAAGAACAAGTTATTTATACTATTCATTTTATTTATTTGATTGGTTATATTTGATATACCACATAGGTTTTCTAATAGTTATTATAAAAGGGGTGATGTTATGAGGTTTTTAGCGACTGTTCAATATGACGGTTCAAAGTATTCTGGATATCAAAAACAACCAGGTAAAAAAACCATTCAAACTTGTTTAGAAGAAGCTTTAGAAACTATTTGTCATAAAAAGGTTCTTGTTCATGGAAGTGGAAGAACTGATGCGAAAGTTCATGCATTAGGTCAAAAAGTGCATTTTGATTTAGACTTGTCTATGACAAAGGAACAAGTGAAAAAAGCTTTGAACTCTTTACTTCCAGATGATATTTATGTAAAAGATATTGAAGAAGTTTCAAACAATTTTCATGCACGATTTGACGTGCAAAAAAAGACATACGAATATATATTGAATATTGGAGAATATAATCCCATTGAAAAAGATTATGTTTATCAATTCAATCAAGAACTTTCCATTTCAAAAATGAAAGAAGCAAGTGCTTACTTTTTGGGTACGCATGATTTTCGCGCTTTTACTACAACAGATGAAAAAGAAAGTTATGAAAGAACCATTTATGAAATAACAATTGAACAAAGCAAGCAGTATATCATTTTTACATTTACGGGGAATGGATTTTTAAGATATATGGTAAGAAATTTAGTAGGTACATTGATTGAAGTAGGGGAAGGAAAAAGAGAACCAAAAGATATCTCCAATATTTTAAAAAGCAAAGATCGAAAGCAAGCAGGGAAAAAAGCGCCTGCCTGCGGATTATATTTAAAAGATGTATTTTATTAACTTGAAAGATTAAAAAAAAACGGTTATAATGAAAATGGTGATAGTATGAAAAAAAAGGGATTTACTTTAATAGAGTTAATGGGAGTTTTAATCATTTTAGGAATTCTTTCAGTAATTGCGATTCCAACCATCACAAAAGCAATTCATAATTCAAGAGAAAAAGCATATGAAGACCAAGTAGGAATTATAATGGCTGCTTCAAAAAATTGGTCAGCAGATCATATTCGTGATTTGCCAACAGAAGATGGAGCGAGTATTGCAGTTACAATAAGGGAACTTCAAGAAGATGGTTTTTTAGAAGTAAATATACAAAATCCAAAAACACAAGAACCATTTAATACCAGTTCATATGTTACAATTTCCAGGTATGGAGATAGATATAATTACGAATTTCATTTAGAGGATTAAAAAAAGAGGAAAAAGGAACAGATTAATTGAATTGATAAATAGAAATATAATAAAATGGTTTCAAATCGTTGATTAGAATTAGTTAACATTTTGTAAACTGGAGGGGTAATTATTACCCACCTCTTTTTTGTTGGAAAGGAAGATATTATGAAGAATAAAAAGGGATTTGCTATCGCAGGAGTGTTATATCCAATCTTAATTTTGTTTTTGGCTTTATTGTCTTTATTACTTATGAATTTAACTCAAGAAAACTTTAGACTTCGAAAAAGTGTTAAGGAGTTAACATCTAAAATTAACGGAGAAGAACCAAAGGATATGTTTAAACAAAAAGTAGAAGATATCCTAAATTGCAATGGAGTAGAAAACTGTGCACCATCCTGTACGAATTTTGGATTATCTGATGGAGCAATGACACCTTCTTTTGGATATACAGGAGATACTTCTGATTTAAATGGAAGATTCTATAAAATGATGGATGGAAGAACAGGAGTCTTAATTGATGATGGAACTTACTGTGCTTATAAAACAACTGGAATGCAAAAACTAG
>CAMNAC010000047.1 GCA_946530475.1 uncultured Mycoplasmatota bacterium | reverse complement strand
AATTAAATTACTTTGAGCTTCTTTCGCAGTTTTTAAAGAATTGATTTCTTCTTGTAAAGAAGTTACCAAATCCGTTAATTCTTGATTGTCTAATTCATCAAGTGTAGCTCCCCCATTTGCTAAATAGACAATTGCTTGATTTTCTGGAATATAACAGCTATCATTTTCTACTACAACTATAGATTTATCCTTGTAATTTTTATAAACGGAATTCGTTCCATCTGTAATACACATGGTGATTTTTCCAGTTGCATTTACAATGACTGCTCCTTCTTTGACATATCCTTTGTATTGAATCATTTCTTCTGCATCTTTGCTTGTCACTTGATTTTCTTCAATATCAAAACGAATATTGGTTTCTGGTTCATATTGTGAAAAATACAAGTTAGCTGATTTCAAGATTCCATACGCGCTATCTTTTAAACCATTTAATTTGGAATCATTAATAATTCCCGTAATAAGTGGAACTGAAATCAATGCCGCTATAGAAAGAATTACAATCACTGCTAATAGTTCTATTAAACTAAATCCTTTTTCCTTCATATTTACTTCTCCTATTCTATAAATAAGTATATCATGTTTTTCTTTTCTTTCAAAGAAAAACACAGTGTTTTTAAAAACTGTGTTTGATTATTTTTTATAAATTAGTTTTAACTCTTTTTCTTCTTTGTTCCACTGAAAGTAAGAATTATAATATTTACATTGTTTCATTAATTGAATTCTTCCTGTCATAATAAACAAATCATTAATCTGACTTCTTGGAATTATTTCATGAACTTTTAAAAATCCATAAGATTCTAACATATCATCTAACATTCCAACACTCATAGAAGAGCGATCTATTTCATATTTTTTCTCGATTTGATTCAATAAATAAGATAAGATTTCAAATGCCTTTTCTCTACTCATTCCTTCTTTCAAAGAAAAAGTAGAATACGGAAAATCCATCATTCCTATTTTACATTGCTCTTTTTCATTGTAAGTATGAATTCTATGAAAATTAATGTAATGGAGTCTATAATAATTGGTATCTTTTATTGGATGATCTTCTAAATCAAATTCATATTCCTCTTTTCCAAAATAATAATCTGAATCATACAATTTAAAATGATCTAAATAATCCATAATGTCACCTCTGGTGTTCTATTCTAACACAATTATGGAAAAAAAGATTCTTTTTTTGAACGAGTATGTCCTTTTTGTAATTTTTTTATTTTTTCTTCTCTTAAAGATTTCATTTCTTCATATAGATTTTGTCCTAGAATTTTCTCCTCTTCTGTATAATAAGTAAGAATTTCTTTTAAAACTTCTTCTTTTAATGTAATTTGACTTATTTCAAATTTCTTTTTTTGCGTCAAATAAAGAAACTTGTTAAGATAAGCAATTCGAAATTCTTCCGTTAAATCGACATATTTTCCCCAAATATTTTCTTTTTGTTCAAAAGCTTCAAGAAGCGGTTTATATTTTTCGTTTTCTAGAAAATGACATAAATCACTTTCTAAAAAATAATTCATAATTTGTTCTTCTCCATTTTCCTTCATAATCGATAGATATAGCATAAAAAAGTCAATCTTTGATAACATAACATTCCTCCTGGTGTGTGTTATTATAACACATTTTCACAGCCTAAAAAAATTCGATTCTTTGAAATCAAAAGGTTTTATGGTATAATAGGATTACTTTGGAGGGAAAACACATGAAATTAATTAGAGACAACATGGTATCTGTACAAAAAAGAGACTTAGATGCCCTTACTGCATCAAAGAACCAAATGCCAATATTCATATTATTAGAACGTTATAATCAATTATCAAATGAGGAGAATCCATTTGATTGGATTTCTTATCATGAACCAGAAGCAATTGAATTTTTTAAACACGTTGATTGGATTTTAGATTATGACTATGTAAAAACATTAAAAGAAAAAGATATTATTGGACTTTTTAAAAAAGTAATGAGAAGAAAAAATAGTATCAAGAAACAATATCCTTATATTGAGGAAAATGAAGAAAATGTGAAAAATGGCTTAATAGATTTATGGGAAGAATATACCCTACTTGAATATCAGGAAAATGCATTGTTAACAATTTTACTTTGGAAACAAGGAAAATTTGATATGCCAATTCCAGAAGCAGAAACAAAAGAAGAAAAACCTTCGCTTGGATTAAAACTTGAAAAACTTTTTTCAAAAAAATAAACATCAAATTTGATGTTTTTTCATTTTATGGTATAATACGTTCTACCAGGTGATGATTATGAACAAAAATGAATATATAAATGGATATAAACAAGTAAAATCAAAAAATGGAGTTTACTTTATCAGAGAACTAGATGGAAGAATTCTACCCTATTATTTTGATGCTGCATCCAACTTTAACGAGTATGGTCTTGCGATGGTACAAAAAAATGGATCTTTCTCTTGGATTAATGGGCAACTACAATATCTAACAAAAGATGGTGTATGGAAAGTTTTAAGACAAGGAGAGCAATTAAATGGATGGAGTATTATTACTCCTTTCCAAAATGGTTCTTTATCGAAATTAACAAGTAAAGGTCCTGTTCAAAAAGTATGTTTTTTTAATACATTAGGAATGATTCAAAAATTTACTTCTTACAGTAATCCACAAATCAGCTACGATACTTTTATTCGTAGTACAGATTTTGATCAAGATGGTATCGCGTTAGCCGATGATAAAATTCTTTTTTCAGAAGGTTATTACATTTCTCAAAATGATGCCATCATCATGATGAAGCAAGAAGGATTTTTAAAAGAAATCTATACCAAAATTAAAAAGAAAGGTTGATCGTATGGATGATTATTATTTTTCTCTACAAGAAAGAATTAAATATGGAAATGAAACAAAAAAGTTTTTAAATTTATTGAAGTTAGAAGTAAAAGAATCCCCTATTCAAAAATTCTATGTACCAAATCGTGAAACGTTTGATATTAGAAAATCAAATACGGTGTTCTTTTATCCTATCAATGATGGAATTGGGTCAGATATTTGTGAATACTATTATAAAAGTCATTTAGTTATGTCAAATGAAACTAATTTTTCAAACATTACAAATTTAGATGAAATTCTGATTCAAATGACCAAAGTATATCAAGAGGCACTTACTAATCAAATTATTTTAGATCCTTATACCTTTTTATTGGAAATCAAGAACCCAGATCAAAATAATTACAAAGGAGAAGCAAAATTAGCTTTATCCAATGAATCTATTTTGAACTTTCGTTTAAGAGAAGAACAAAAACAAAATGAATTAGAATTTCGAATGAATCAATTCTTAGATCATTTTATTGGATGGAATTTTGGAACTTCTGTTCAAAGAAACCCAAAATTGAAACAAGAATTAGAAACATTAAATAAAAAATTATTTGATTTGAATATGCGTCATTATGCAGGAAGTGGATTTTCTGTATATGGATCGATTTATTCATCCAATAGTGGTATCAGACACGTTCATTTTCCAGCTACAAAAGAAGAATTGGAAGAGAAAACAAAAATAAAGCATCTTTAAGATGCTTTTTTCTTTACTAATGTTTTGGAATCGACATATAAAGTGTTTACTCCATAAGGAAATGTAGGCATTAATAAACGATCAATGTAATACCCTTTTTCTAAAAAGTGACGGAATAATCGATATCTTGAAAGAATGTTTTTAAAACGTTCTTCTTCCACATATGCGAAAGGTCTAATTTTAACTAAAGCTACATTTTCTTTATACACTTCACTTTTGGTTGTTACAGAGTGAAAATGACTGGCATTCATTTGAATACCTGGAGTCTCTTTTTCTACTTTAAACTTCTTACAGATTAAAATCGTTCCCTCATATAGTTCATATTTCATATTATATCCCCTTATTTCTTTGATAACTTGGTCTTAGTTTTAACACTTTTTCATTCTTAAATACTGGTTCTGAATAACTAGTTTTTTTCGTAATCTGTTTTTCACTTTGAATTTCTAAATATTGTTCTTCCCTTTTTAATTCATAGATGATATTTTCTAACATTTTTTCCGTTCTTTTATGTGATACATAATAAGGAATTGTTAATGTTCCAAGACCAATTAATGGAACCTGTGTCATCGTACTAATTTCAGGTCCTAAATAATAATAAGATAAGCCAATTAAAGAAGCACATCCGATAATAATAATAGGACATTTCTTTAATTTCTTCTTTACTCTTTTTAAAGCCGTTTCTTTTTCCTCTTTTTTTCCTTGAATTTGAACAAGTTTTTCCCTCATTCTACTATACCCCCTTGTTTAGTTGCTTACTATAGCAAAAAAAAAGAAAAAAAGCAAATTCTAGCTTTTTTCTTTTAAAGCTTGGAACATCTTCTTCCATAAATTTTTAGAAGAATAGTTTAGTATTCCTACTTTATAAATACGTAACCCATATCGGATTAGTATTCCATTGATTAACATCATTAAAATGATTGAAATACAAATATCTAAAATCCCAATATGTCCTAAAACAAGTAAAGATGGAGATAAGATTGCGGAAACAAATGGAAGATACGAACAAATCTTAATAAAAATGGATCCTTGAAACATTCCTGCCATCATTGCTAGAAAGTAACCAAGTAAGGATATCATCATAATTGGAGACTGTAATTGTTGAAAATCTTCTGTATTAGTTGTCATGCTAGCAAGTATTCCAGCAAGTAAAGAATATCCTACAAATGTTAAAATAATAAGAAGGATTATAAGAGGTAATAAAATGATTAATTGCTCTCCTACTCCACTATTTAAGATTTGATGAACCATATCTCCGACTGCTTCTTCTACACCTCCTACAATTTTACTTCCACCAATTAACGTTTTGGTAAAATAAGCAATACTTGTATAAAGGAATAAAAGCCCTGCTTGAATGAATACAAATAAATTCCCTGATAGTATTTTCGAAAAGAAATGTGTTTTTGGGGAAACATTGGAAATGATAATTTCCATTCCTCTTGTTGATTTTTCATCATTTACTTCAGCACCGATCATTTGAACCAAAAACATGGTAAGCATAAAAATCGGCATAATGACAAATGGGAAGATTGTTGACATAATCATTTGCGCACTTTCTTCATCCCCTTTTGTGTTATCATCTAAGATAACTCTTTCAATTGTAGCGGGACTTTCAATACGATTTAATTCTTCAATATCAATGCTTGATTCTTTTAAAGCCAAATTTACTTTGGTTGTTTGAATCGAAGAAGATAAAATCTGATAAGGTAAGGTATCAATTGTTCCTTTTGATAAAATGGTTGTCTTTAATAAATGATTCTCATCATATGTAAAATGTAGAACCAATATTTTACTATTTTCTAAAGCTTCTTTTTTTGCTTCTTCTAATCCTTTTGTATAATTTGTAACTTCATAAGAAGATTCCGTACCCCTGATATTATATTCTGTTTGATTTAAAGCTTCTATAAAAAATTCAGACACCCCATTCGTTTCATCTACCAAATACATTGGTTTCTTTTCATTGAAATCTCCTCCAAATAATTGAATGACAGTATCAATATTAAATAAACCAATTAGTAATAAGGCAAGTAACACATTCGCAATTACAAACCATTTTGTTTTGATTTTTCTTTTTAAACTAACACTTGTTAAATACCATAATTTACTTGTCATAACTTTCACCTGTCTTTTCAATAAAAATATCATTTAAGGAAGGTTCTTCTACCACAAATTTTGTAACATGTTTCTTTTTGGAAACAAAGGAAAACAAAGAATCTACCACACTCATATCTTCAATTTGAACTTCAAATTCTTCCGGCTTTTCAATAACTCTTAATACTCCCTTTTGTTTTTCCAACTCTTCTTTTGTCATATCTCCTTCAATCAAAACCGTTTTCTTACGATAATCGGATTTTATTTTCTTTAAATCTCCTTTTAGAATTGTTTTTCCATGAAGTAATACAACTAATTTTTTACAAAAGAGTTCTACATGTTCCATTCTGTGAGAAGAAAAAATAATGATACTTCCTTTTTTCGACATTTTGATAATTTCTTTTTTAAACATTTCTACATTAAATGGATCAAGTCCACTAAATGGTTCATCTAAAATAAGTAATCTAGGTTCATTAATAATGGCTGTAATAAACTGAATTTTTTGTTGGTTTCCTTTTGATAACTCTTTGATTTTTTTATCTTTGTATTCAGATACTTCAAAACGTTCTAGTAATTCATCCAGACGTGACAGTATCTTTTCTTTTTTCATTCCTTTTAAAGTACCATAAAATAAACATTGTTCTTTAACAGTCATTTTAGTAAGTAAACTTCTTTCTTCTGTTAAAAATCCAATTTGATCGGTAACACTATAATCAATCGGTTTCCCATCTAATGTAATGGACCCTTTTGTTTTATCAAGTAATCCCATAATCATACGGAAAGTAGTTGTTTTCCCTGCACCATTTACCCCAAGTAATCCAAATATTTCACCTGGATTTACTGAAAAAGATAAATCATCCACTGCAAGAAAATCTCCATAATATTTTGTAACATGATCTACTTTTAACACGCTATCCCTCTTTTCATATTTATTATATCGTTTTTTTCTTCATAAGAAAAGAGACTTTCGTCTCAAAAAAACTTCACAATATCATTGAATGTAATATAAAGCATTAAAATCATTAATAATCCAAATCCAACGGTATGAATCGTATTTTCTACTTTTTGATTAACGGGACTTCCTTTTATTTTCTCAATAAGTAAGAAGAATAGTCTTCCTCCATCCATGGCTGGAATAGGAAGAAAATTCATGAACCCAACATTCAAACTTAAATATCCAGTTAAATATACAAGATTTAAAAGTCCTGCCTTCGCAGTTTCTCCTACAATATTAAAGATTCCAACTGGACCAGATAAAGCGTTTAAGCTTAATACTCCGGTAAACAAATAACCAATGATTTTAATCATTTGTAAAGTTAATGAAATGGTTTTTTCAAATGCGAATTGGATTGCTGGAAATAATCCCTTTGTCACTTTATTTTGGAGCGTAAATCCATAACGGTATACTTCTTGTCCATCCACTTCTTCTTTCATTGGAGCTAAGTGAATATTTTCTCTTGTCCCATTTTGATGTTTGACATTTAAATCGATTTCTTTTCCTTGATTAACTTGAAGTTCTAACATCAATAGATCAGAGGAATACAAGCTTTTCCCATTGATACCAGTGATTTCATCTCCTACTTGTATAGTAGAACTACTTGCAGGATAGCCTTCTTGTAATTCCGCTACAAAAGATTCTCTACT
>CAMNAC010000046.1 GCA_946530475.1 uncultured Mycoplasmatota bacterium | reverse complement strand
ACAATATTAAATGCAAATGCATTTGAAAAATTATTAAAATAAATAGGAGTAATAAGATGGCTACTACAAAAGATTATAGAGATTTTATTTTAGAACAATTAAACTTATTAGATAATATAACTTGTAAGTCTATGATGGGAGAATATTTACTTTATTATAATGGAGTATTATTTGGTGGTATTTATGATGATAGATTACTTGTAAAAATAGTAGATAATAATAAAAAATATAATATGCAAGAATCAATCCCATATGATGGAGCTAAGCCAATGTATCTTGTAGATGATGTAGATAATCAAGAAACATTAAGAGATATAGTATTAGATACTTACAAAGATTTAAAGAAATAGAATGATTAGAATATTAAGATATTAATATGTGTTAAATAAATTTTTTTAGATAAACTTTTAGATAAGTTAAACTACGATGTCAGAAAATTGGACATAACTTTTTTGCAATTTAGGAGTAAGTTATTAAAATATTCGAGCAAGAAAGCTCAATTTTCAAACAAAAAATTACTCAAAAATTGTAAATAATTCCATGTGGCTCTGGTCGCAAATATAAGCAGTGCCACGGAAAGTAAGCAATATCAATGGTTTGCGAAGATCACAAAGTGAAAAAACGTGAATTAGATACCTTTTAGATACTCTGAAAATTAAATTAAAAAGACTATTCAGTATTATTTTGGATAGTCTTTTATTATGTTCATAAAATAAATAATATTATGAATAAAGAAAACTTACTAAATTGTGATATAATTAATATAGAGGTGAATGGTTATGATAAAACTTGAGCAATATAGAGATACCTGGTTAGCAGAAAAAATGGATGAAGTTATTGGATTTTACCCAAGAGAATTTTACCCATTAGATAATTTTTCTTCTTTTAAAGTAGAATGGAATGGGTATTTATATGCATCAGTTGAGGAAGCCTATCAAGCAGCTAGTTTTATGGGCAGTGATGAGGAATTGGTTGAAAAAGTTAAAAATTCACATTCTGCTGATGAAGCACAAAGAATAGCATATGCTAATAGAGATAAACAAAGAAAAGATTGGAACGATGTAAAAGTAGGAATTATGGAAGAACTACTTAGACTAAAAATAGAACAAAATCCATATGTAAAAAAGAAATTATTGCAAACTAAAGATTACTTAATAGTAGAAGATTCTCCAAAAGATTCGTTTTGGGGATGGGGTCCTAATAGAGATGGATTTAATCAATTGGGTAAATTGTGGATGAAACTTCGAGATGAATTAAAAAATCAAAAATAAAATTCTAAAAATTAGATACCTTTTTAGATACCTTTTGATATCTTTTCTTCACTATTTATCACTTATCTTCACTTTTCATGATGTTATGATTAGTGAAAAAGAATGAATAAAAGTGAGAAAGAATAAGGGAAAGTGAAAAAATAAAAATGAAAAGTGACTGAAATATTAAATGCACTAACGCTATGTGGCAGCGGTAAAAAATATAAACAATGCCATGGCAAATAAGTTAAAAAAACACAAAAAGCTAGTTATTACTAGCTTTTTTACTTGAACTTTCTTAGCGGCTCAGATACATATTATAGAATATGTTATAATAAAATGGGAGTTGACAGAAATGAAAAAAGAGACAGAAATTACTGTTTTGGTCAAGAGTAGTTATGCTGATTTAAAAAAAGAACTAGAAAAAAATGGATTTGAAATAAAAGAAGAATTTGAATTAAAAGATAACTATATGGTTCATAATGGTGTTAATTTATTAAATCTATCAAAACTAGAAATTCTTCAAAATTGTATTCTAGTTAGAGATATCGTTTCTATTAAAAAAGAATTGCTTTATAAGTATAAAAAATATGGAGACAATGGGGATATATTAGAACAAGGAAAAATAGAGTGTCCTATTACGGATATTGAAAAAGCCATTGAATTTATGAAAGCAATCAACTATAGAACAATTCTTAATATATATAGTAAATGTATCGTATATGCTAATAAAGAAAGTGAATTGGTTGTACAACTAGTGAATCATAAATATATTTTTATAGAAATGGAATCTGAATGTCGTTATATAGAAAGAAAATATGAATCAGTTGAAGAACTAAAAAATGATTTAAATAGATATCATTTGCCAATTGACACTTCTAATTATTTTGTGAAAAAAGCAGAGCTACTACTAGATGAATGATTAAAAAATTTGTGTTTTTTGTGATAAAATATGGGTAGAAATGAAATTTCTTATTTCTTAATTTGAGTAACCCTAGAACTATTTCCTGTTTCATATAGTGTTATAGGTATATGATTCTAGTAGAAAGGGAGAAAAATTATGAATCAAGAAAAAATTGGAAAGTTTATCGCAGATTGTCGTAAAGATAAAAAGATGACACAATCTGAATTAGCAGAAAAATTAGGAGTTACAGATAAATCAGTTGGTAATTGGGAAAATGGCAGAAATATGCCTGATTTATCTTTATTTAAACCATTGTGTGATGAATTAGGAATTACCATTAATGATTTATTAAGTGGAGAAAAAATAAAGAAAGATCATTATCAAGAAAAGTTTGAAGAAAACATTGTGAATACAATTGATTATTCTACGAAAAAAATAAATAAATATAGTAATGTAATCGGATTATTATTTGTGATATTTGGATTATTTATTTCCATGTCAGCTATTATGATATTTCCAAGTGAAAGTAGTTGGGGGTCTATTTATTCAGTTTTTGGAGTTGTAATATTTGTAATTGGTATTTCAAAATTATTAAATAAAATAAAAATGTGGGAAAGATTACTATTGGTATTAATAATCTTTTTAGGAACATTAGGTATCTTATTTTTTACAGATTATATCAATGTGAAAAGAAATAATGTGGCACCTATGTTCCGAGAAACTTCTATGTATCTTGGGGGAGATGAAGAAGTCCTTTATTATGACACACCATTTTATGATGTGATTAAATGTAATGATAAATTCCATATTGTTAAGAATAAAAAATATACCCATGAAGAATTATTTCAATATTGTGCAGATCATAAGTGAGGTGATAAAATGGCATTTTTTCCTCCTATTCCATTGATTCGAAAAAACCTAATTGTTAGAAAACTGAAAAAATGTAATGCTTTTTCAGAAGAAACAGCGAAAACATTTGTGGAAGCAGGAATTATGAATCCAAATGGGTTTCAAAAAATTACTGAAAGACTAATCAAGAAGCAAATATTGGTTCGAACAAAAGAAGGAAAATATTATTTGAATAAGTCTTAAATATAAAAACGGATGGTATCCGTTTTTTATGTTATAATAGAAATATACAATAGAGAGGGAAATATGTATGAATCAATATATGAAAGTAGCAAAAGAGTTTGCAGAAGATAATTTAAGAACCAATGTTGGTGGACCATTTGGAGCTTGCATTGTAAAAGATGGAGTGATTGTTGGAAGAGGATCCAATCATGTTTTAGAAAACAATGATCCAACTGCTCACGCAGAAGTTATGGCAATTAGAGAAGCTTGTAAAACATTGCATACATATGATTTAAGTGGATGTGAATTATATACTTCTTGTTATCCATGTTCAATGTGTTTATCCGCAATTATTTGGTCAAATATAAAAAAAGTATATTACGGGAATACGAAAGAAGATGCAGCTAAAATTGGATTTCGTGATGATGACATTTATCGTTTTATTAGGAACATGGAAAATGGTGGAATGCTTACATTAAAATCGATGGACCGAGAAGAAACCATTGAAACATTTGAAAAATTTCAGAAAAAAGCAGACAAAAAAATGTATTAATAAATTCATTGACTATGAAATGTACAAATGGTACAATAAATCTAGGAGGAGTAGAATGAAGAAATATTTTTTAGTTGTTTGTTGCGCAGTCGTATTGTTCGGTTTAACAGGATGTGGAAAAAAACATGAAGTAACATGTTCTGGATCTATGTCTGAAGGAGGAGTCAACTTAAAAGCAGATGTAACTGCTAAGTTAGATGACAATGATAAAGTAAAAACTGCTACCGCTGTTTATAAATTTGATGACAAAAAAACAGCAGAACAATATTGCAAACTTTTCAAAATGTTTGAAACAGCAGATACGGGAATTAAAGTAACATGTTCTGATACCAAAATTACATTTGAAGGATTCGAAAATATGGAATCAGAAGATAATTTCGCTGGTATGTCAAAAGAAGATTTCATTAAAACAATGGAAGAAGAAAAATTTACTTGTAAATAGGAAACAGGATAATATCCTGTTTTTTGTTAAAACATGATACAATATAGATGAAAGGTGGTCTATATGAATAAGGTGGCTAAATTTTTTAGAGATTATAGTTTTGCAAGATTTTTTATTCCAGCTGGAATCCTATTATTAGTATTTGGGATCGCAACTTTAGTGATTATGAATAAAAATAAAAACTATATTAAAACAGAAGCAATTGTAACGAAAGCAGATTTAGAAGAGGAAGAGCATTATGAGGGCGATGATCATTATGATGCTACTTACAGAGTATATGTAAAATATACAGTAGATGGAACGGTATATGAAGAAGAGCTTGGAATTTTATCTGGTTATAAGGTAGGAGATAAAGTAACAATCTACTATAATCCAGAAAATCCAAGGCAAATATCAGAAAAAGTAACAATTCTTGTTCCTATTATATTTATCATAGGAGGAGTTGTATCACTCGTTGCTGGAGTGATTAGTGCAGTGGGTACATATAATAAGAATAAAGTATTAAAGCTACAAGAGGAGAAATGGAAAAATGGAAACTAAAACATATTTATTTCAACCAGATAAGAAATTTTTAAAACAAGGCTTTTTTATGACTGATGAAAGTGGTAATGTGACTTATGAAGCAAAGATGGTAAAACAATCTTTCTTTGGTCCTGTTCCATTTCAATTTATTAATCATTTGACAAATAAAACAGAGGATCATAAAATTGGGCATACTATTACGACCCAAACGGAAAATGGTTCTATGATTTTTGATGAATTTTCAAAAAAATCGTATTTCAAACTTGATGGAAAAAATGTTTGGGATTTTCTTCATGAATTAGGTGTTCGTATTGATTCTCATTTTGAAGATCGAAAAATTGGAATGAAATATGAAATATCATTAGAAGGAAAACCAATTGCTCATATAGAAACGACATCACCAAAGGGTAAAAGTATGATAACAAGTCGTTATTATTTTAATGTGACAACGACAGAAGAATATTTGGATCTGGTATTTTTAGTTACTTTTTCAATTGCTAGAACCGAACAGACATTTTATAATTAATTATATAAAAAAGGAATCTTCAAAGATTGCTTTTTTTTGTATTATATGATATTTCTATATTATAAATTAAAGGTTTATGAATGATAGAAAAGCGGATGAGTTAATGAAAGAAAAAAGTGTATATATTGTAAATAAAATCAATGAACTTTTAAAAGCAAAAAGAAAATGGAAACAAGAATTCGGAAAAGAACCAACGATAGAAGAGCTTTCTGCTTCCCTTCATTTAAAAAAAGAAAAAATAGAAGAATTAGAAAACATTATAAAAGAAACAGAACCTATTTATGAAGAAAGAAAACCATTTTCAGTAGAAGATTTATCAAAAAAAGAATTTGATAAATTGGTTCACAATGCCAAACAGAATGCCTATTTATTAAGCGATTTTGAAAAACAAATTTTATATGATAGTTTAGGACTTCATGATGAAAAAAGATGGTCCATTGATGAGTTGGCCCAAAAATATCAAAAGAAAACGGAAAGAATTCGACAGATTCAAGCAAAAGCGATTCGAATTGTTCGAAATCCAAAAAAGATAAAAAGAATAAGAGAAATAAGAAAAAACGTGATTTGATGAAAAAACGAATTCCATTATTGTGAATTATTTAGGAGTAGAAGAAGAGTAATTCTTCTTTTTTGTGATATAATGAATACGGTGATACTATGAAAAAGATGAATTCCTTTTCTGTTCCACTTGGATTATTAGATTATATCAATCCTATTTTTTATGGAATTACAACATATATAATTATGAAATATATGCATACAACAATGGATGTTTTTTGGTTTTTCTTATTTGCGATAGGAGCATTCCTATCTTTAGTTTTTGGGCTTGTAATTCCAACAGGAAAACTTTTAGTAGGTCTAGGTAAAATAAAATTTGTAATGCCTGTTAGCCTTGTCTTTTTTGTAAATCTAGGGCTTTTATTATCTGGCGTTTCTTTATTTTACTGTGTTTATTATCCTTCTTTCGTTATTTTAGTTTTATTACTTTTAGGAATTCTTCTTTCTCTTTCTTTTCTCTATTTCAAAACAAAGAAATTTAATACCATTGCGGTCCTTCTTGGGGCAGTTGGATATTTCTTTATTTATCTTTCCCTTATTACATTATCTATACGAAATGGATCATTTATTTCTGTTTTATTCTATCTATGTGCGATTGGATTATTTCTATTTTTATGTAGAATTGGAATCAAAGCAAACTTAAAAAATCCAAGGGTTCATTGGGTGATTGAGTTATCAAATGTAACGTGTCAATTCCTGGTTATGATAGCAACCATTATTTTGTTTCATTAAAAAATAGTAGAGAAAATCTACTTTTTTTGATACAATAAATGTAAGGTGGAAGAGTATGACACGGGAAAATAAGATCCATACAGGTTTTACTATATTACGAATATGGATGTGCTTTGAAGTAATTATGGCACATTTTAGAAAATATAGTGTATTACCCAATAATTATGTTTTAAAGTTATTAAACATCTTTACGGTATTAGCTGTTCCAGTTTTTATGTTGTTGTCTTTTTTCTTTTTCGATATTCAGTCATTTGTAAAAGACAAAGATAAAAGAAAGAAAAGAATAGAAAGATTACTTATTCCACAAATTGTTTGGACCATTTTATATTATGTTATTTATTATTGTATGGATCAAAAATGGAATCTTTCTTTGGAACATGGACTGAAAGATTTCTTTTATCAACTATTTCTAGGACACAGTATTAATCAAACAGTATGGTTTCACATAAATCTGATATGGCTCACTCTGTTATTTTATTATATATTTCGAAAACATGAAAAAAATGCAATTATGATTACAATTTGGTTAGGAGTTTTGGCATTGATTTTTCAGTATTCAAACATCAATGGGAATTTATTCAATTCTTACATAACTCTACCTAAGTGGGTAGAAGTTACTTATGTTTCTTCTCCAATTGGAAGATTGGCAGAAATGATTCCATACGCATCACTTGGAATCTTGCTTAGGCATTATCATGCGGTAGAAAAAATAAAAACATATCAACAATTTTTAATGCCTGTTTTTGTTATTATTTTATTTTGTTTTCCAATTGAAC
>CAMNAC010000045.1 GCA_946530475.1 uncultured Mycoplasmatota bacterium | reverse complement strand
AAATCAGATGTCATAGTTTTCCTTTATTTAAAAAAGTTCCTTTTATTCTTCCAAGAAGTCATAAATCTCCATGCTGCTTTTCTATTTGTCAACCATGTGAATTTCACATTGTTTTTCTTATTATGAATGATTTTTGGAACCATAAATTGTGCGATCGTTTCTGGGTAATCTCCTAAAATATTATAAACTTTTTTTGTTTTTTCATCTAAAGTGATCTTATCTCCATCTCCTAAAGAAGTATGAATAAAATTGGTTATCATAATACCTGGAGTAATCTTTCCAACCAATACATTGGTATTTTGTTTCTCTGCTTCCATCGCAAGTGCTTCTGTAAAATAAGTGACTGCTCTTTTACTGGTTCCATATAAAGAAAGCCCCATAATTTTAGCGTCATTGCTTCCATGGCCTTCTACATTATAGATTTGTCCAAATCCTTGTTTAATCATCTGATTCATAATTTCCTTAGAACACAAAATAGTTCCTTTTAAATCAATATCTACTAAACGATTGATGGTACTTTCCTCTAGTTCCCAAATAGGCATATTGGGTTGATTAACACCTGCATTATTTATCCAAATATCTATCGTTTCTACTTCTTTTAATGTGGAGGAAATAACCTGTTTAATATCACTTGATTTTGTGATATCAGCTTTTATAGAAAGAACTTTTCCAGCCCCTTTTACTTTTTTTAAATGGGATTCTGCTTCTTGTATAGATGTCTCATTAATATCACAAATTACCACATTGTAGTTTTCTTTTTTGAAACACTCTAACATTGCGAGTCCAAATCCTCTCGCACTTCCTGTAATCACAACTGTTTTCATTTTTTCGACCTCTTCTTATTGGATGTGAAAAACATCTTAATCATATCAATTAATACTTTTTTACTTTCTTCATCTAAGTTTTTCGCATCATCAAACATTTTTTTAATTTCTATCATTTTAAGCATTTTCAAATCTTCTCTTGTCTTAATATGATGTTCATTTAGTAATCCAAAGAATGTATCAATTACTTGAATCATATCTTCTTCTTTTAGGTTTTCTAATCTTTCATTTAAGGAATCATGAAGTTTCGCACTGGAGTCATAAAGATTATTTGGGACAAAGAATTGTCCAAAAATATGCCATCTAGAAGGAGAATGTTTTTCCATTCCGATCCCATTGGTTTCTACTACATGATAGTTTGTATTGTTCATAATAATTCCAACTAGGCTTCCATCTGGAAGAAGATTAAATAGTTTTTCTCTTAATCTTTGATACTTATCCGAATAGAATTCTTTTTTTCGAAAACCAGGACCATCAAAATTATAAATCATTTTAATTTTTTTAAATAAATTCTTAGGAGTTTCCATACCAATATACATAGCAAGATTACCACCTTTTGAATGTCCTCCTACATAAACATTTTTATCTGTATAATTGATTGTTTTTTTAAAGTACTTAAGAGCTTCTTGTTGCGTTTTTGTATGGTATGTACAAGCTAATAAAAAGTTTTCTTTCCAACCGATTAAAGCTAAATTAGTTCCTTCATATGCGACAAAAGTTCCATTTGGAAAACGGATTGTCATTGCCCCAAATTGAATTTCTTGATCCACTATTTTTTTTGAATGATAACAAGCTATTTCTTCATAACGTTTTGTTCCAATCATTTTTTTGATTAATAAACGAATATAATAAGGAGCTCCTCTTTCATTTAAGGAAGCTTTTTCAACCATCTTATAAAGAGTGGATAATTTTGTTCCATCTTTTATTGTATCTACTGGTAAATATGGAAACATTGTAAAAATTAAAGCATCCATATGATTGAATGGGACTTCTTCAAAAGAACTATTTCCATAATATGTTATATAATCTTCTAATGTATACATCAAAATCACTTCCATATCCATTTTATCATAAAAAAACCTTGCGAAAAAGATAAAAATGAGGTATGATGGTTACAGATTTTATGACTCGTTGGTGAAGGGGTTTAACACGCTGCCCTCTCAAGGCAGTATTCATGGGTTCGAAACCCATACGAGTTACCATATAAAATAAACTAGAGAAATCTAGTTTTTTTATTGTAATGATCTATTTTCATTCTTTTATGATTGAAATATGAAATTATTTTTGCTATGATAATACGTAAATGAAAGTTAGGAGAGAAAAAATGAAGATTGAAATTTTAAATAATACCCCATTCTTAAAATGGGACGGAACTTTTAATAAAATGGAGGCTTTACTTCTTTCTGGAAAAATTGCTGGAATCTGTTATGATAAAGAAGGGTTCGAGCATTTAAAAAATGAACCTATTACAAAAACAGAAAGAAGGATTGATCTTACATTAAATAATGGTCATCATAGTGTTTATGATCACATTATGATTAGTTTCAATATGCAAGAAATTCCTAAGATTCTTGCAATGGTAATCAATAATGAACATCAGTATACGACATCTGAAAAGTCAGCTCGCTATACTCCTGTAATTCGAAAAGAAAACTCTGATATTACAGAATTAGAAGAAACGTTATATCAAAAATGGTTACCAATTTTTGAAAACGAAATCAAAAAACAATATGATTTTATGAAAGATCCAAAAATTCACAAATTAGCTCAAGAAAATGCAAGATATTTAATTAGTGTTTTTACCCCTACTCACATGATTTATACAACATCTCTAAGACAGATAAATTATTTGGCATCCTTTATGATTTCTTATATCAATGATGCGGATTATCAAAATCCTTTTGAAAAAAAACTTGCTCTTTCTATGATTCCATTTGTAAATGAATTAGAAAGATTAAAGGTATTAGATGAAGGCCTTTTAAAAAATGAAAAGGAAAGAAAACTATCTTTATTTGGAAAAAATCTAGATCAAAAAGATATTTATTATGGAGACATTTATGCGACAAGATATCAAGCATCTTTAGCAGAATATGCACAAGCTCAAAGACATCGTACATTGGATTATCAATTAGAATTCTTAAAAGAAAAGAAATTTTATATTCCACCTATCATAGAAAATAAACAAGAAATTGTAGATAATTGGATTAAAGATATGAATCAAGTAAAAGAATTTACTCCACAAGGAGAACTTGTTACAGTTTATGAAACTGGAAAATATGAAGATTTCCTATTAAAGTGTAAAGAGCGTTTATGTTCTGCTCCCCAATTGGAAATTATGAGACAAACAAGAGATACTCTTTTAGAGTACAAAAAGGCTTTAGAAGAAAAAAATCATCCATTAAAAGAGGATATTGAAAAATATTCTCATGGAGCAAGATGTACATTCCCTGATTTTACATGTACTTCTGATTGTGAATTCAAAGAGGGAAAAACATTAACTAGAAAAATATAAGCAAAAAAGAATGTAAAAATACATTCTTTTTTTATTAAAAAAACTAGTATAAACTAGTTTTATATACATATGGAGCAGCTGAGCGGAATCGGACCGCCGCCTCAACCTTGGCAAGGTCGTATTCTACCATTAAACCACAGCTGCATATGAACATTATACAATGAAAAAAGAAAAAAGAAAAGATTTTCTTTTTTAGTTTAATAAAAATACTCCAAAGTTTAAATAAGCAGCAAAGCATAACCATATAAGATAAGGAATTTGTAATTTATATGCCAGTTCCGAGATATCTTTCCACTCTTTTAATAGTTTTAGTACCCAAACAATCAATAATAACAACCATAGGAAAGATAAAAAATACAGTTTAAAGTTGAAGAAAAATATCGGCCATAATAAATTAACAAATAAACTGATATAATAAGTTCTGTTATTCGTTCTTTTTTCCTGATTAACCAAATAAAAAGATACTCCCATTAATAAATATAGGATAGTCCAAACGATTGGAAATACAATGGCTGGTGGAGATAAAGGTGGATTATTCAGTGTTTCATACGTATTTGAACCAGAAGTGAAAAACCCAACCAAACCTCCTAAAATGACAGGTAATAATGGTTCCCCATATTTTTTTAAAAAATCCATAAGTTCCTCCTTTGTAAAACTATATTCTTTCTTATTCTTTTTATTCCATATCACTCTCTTTCTAATATCATTCTATATGATAAAAAAAGAAAAAAATGTCAAAAAAAAATATAAATTTTTTTATTCTGCAATTATGTAAAAAAATGGTACCTAAATAGTACCTAAAAAAAATAAAAACCGTTGAAAATCAACGGTTATTTCTAAATGGCGGAGACGGAGGGATTTGAACCCTCGCAACAGTTACCCGTTCTACACCCTTAGCAGGGGCGCCTCTTCAGCCTCTTGAGTACGTCTCCATCGCCTGACAATTAACATTGTACCTTATCTTGTGTGGAAAGTCAATAATAGAAAGAAAAAATTGAACATGCCTGTTCAATTATTTCTTAATATGTTCTACCACTTTTTGAATCTTTTCTTTGTCTAGTCCTTCTACTGCTCGAAGCACTTCAATTGGGATTGCAAAAATAATGGTATTTGATTGATCAGAAGATAAGTCATTCAATGTAGCAAGTGTTCTTAAATGAAGTGCTCCTGGTGCACTTGCCATAACAGTTGCTGCTGCAGCTAAATTATCAGCTGCTTCTTTTTCTCCTACTGATTTGGTGATAACTGCTAATTTTTCTCTTTCTGCTTCTGCTACTTTTGCAAGTACTCTTTGCATTTCATCAGGTAGCTTAATGTCTTTTAATTCGACATTCTCTACTTTGATTCCCCATGGATCAGTTGCTTCATCAATGATTTTACAAATTTCTGAAGAGATTTTATCTCTTTCAGATAATAGTTCATCTAATGACACTGCTCCTACAGCATTACGCATAGTTGTTTGTGCAAGCTGTGAAACAGCATATCCATAATTTTGAACTCCAATCACTGCTTTTGAAGCATCAAATACATTATAGTATAAAACTGCGTTGATTCTGATACTTACATTATCTTTCGTAATGGCATCTTGTTCTGGTACATCTACTGCTCTTGTACGAATATCAATTTTACGAAATGACGAAATAACTGGGATTACCAAATTCCAACCTGGTTTTAAAACTTTTTTAAACTTTCCAAAACGGAATAAAATTCCCCTTTCATATTCAGATACTTGCTTAATAGATGATAATAATACTAAAAATAAAAATGGTACAATAATAACAATCAATTCCATATTAATCCTCCTCCTTTATGTCTTTTGATACATACCACATACCAATGGATCCTATAAAATTTCCTAAAATGCAAAGGAATATTGAAGCATCAAATGTTCTTGCAATTCCAAGTGTAATGATGTTCGCAATACAGTGTTGAAATCCACAAAAGATAAATAATGGAATTCCAAACAATATTCCTAATGGTGTTCCTTTTTTATACATGTATACTGCAATATACATTATGGTTCCACATAATACTGATTTTACGAAAAAGGAACCAGAAACATTCCATGTTTTCACTTTTTCCACTGCGTTTTGAAAAACAACAGGATCGACTTTTGAATAAACAAGACCTATGAAATAGCCTGCTAATAAATTCACTACTAAAATAATCAGTAAATCCATTATTTTAATTTTATCAGAAAATAGAAATCCACATTTTCCTGTAAATAGATTTTGTTTCATATAACATACTCCAAGTAATCCAAAAGCAAAGATAATAGGACCTATTGGGTTACCTAATTTTAAAAGTGCAAAATTACCAAGAGAGATTAAAAATGCAGCTCCTATACTTTTATTAATTAACTCTAACTTTTTCATTTCACTTCCACCTTCCATATTCCATGTAAATTACAATATGCATAAATATGACAACCTTCTACATAAGGAAAAATAGTTTTGGGTTCCTCATTTGGCTTTAATACATTGACTCTAATATCATCATGTGTAATTTGAATCACACTTCTGATATAATGGTTTTCTTCCATAGGATGAGGAATTTCTCCAATTCGAACAATCAAATTTTCTCCATCCTTCTCCCAAACGGGAATATGTTTTTCAAAAGACGCATCAATCGTATTTGGAATAATTTCTTTTAGATCTTGTTCTTCTTCTGTAATTAAAATATCATTTTCTAATTGATAAAATCTAACACGATCTTTCATTTGAACAATCCTTTCCAGATTGCATCTCCTATTTTTCTTCCTACTCTATCAATCGTTCTATTTACAAGACGATCTGCCATTTTTTCTGTTTTACTTGGTTTTTTTGTTGATTTGGAAGTTTCTTTTTTTTCTGCTTTTTTCGCTTCTTCTTTTTCTCTTTCTTGTTTTTCTTCTTCTAGTTTTTTTGTTACTTTTTCCATTGCTGATTCTGTTTCCATTTTATGCTCATATTTGTTTAATAAGAAACTTGTCTGCATAACGTTTCTTCTTTCTTCTTCTGTAATCGTTCCCATTCTACTTTGTGGAGGTAGAATCGTTACTTTTTCCACAATCTCTGGTTCCCCTTTTTCATTTTGGAAAGAAACCAAAGCTTCCCCAGTTCCTAACAATTGAATCATTTCTGCTGTATCAAAGTTTGGATTTTTGCGGAAGGAATCTGCAGCGATTCGAATACTTTTTTCATCTGTTTTTGTATAAGCTCTAAGTACATGTTGTACACGATTTCCAAGTTGGGCCAAAACTTCATCTTTGATATCACTTGGTGATTGAGAAACAAAGTATAATCCAACTCCTTTTGAACGAATAAGTTTTACAATTTGAATTAATTGTTTCACTACATTTTCTTTCATTTCAGAGAAGATTAAATGCGCTTCATCTAAGAAGAAAATTAATTTTGGTTTTTCTAAATCTCCTACTTCAGGAAGTTCATTATATACACTTGTCAATAACCAAAGTAACATAATGACATAAGTTGTTGGATTTTTAAATAAGTTTTGTGCATCTAATACATTAATATATCCTCTTCCTGTACTAGAGTCATATCTCATAAAATCATGAATATCAAAAGAAGGTTTTCCAAAGAATAAATCTCCTCCTGCTTCCTGTAAATTCATGACACTTCTTTTAATCGAAGTTAACGATTGGGTAGATACATTCCCATACTTTGTAGAGTATTCTTTTCTTTTTTCGTCAACATAAGAAAGCATAGAATCCAAATCTTTTAAATCAATTAGTTCTAATTCTTCATCTTGAGATATTTTAAATACAACTCCTAATACTTCTTCTTGTGTATCAGATAGATCAAGCATTCTAGATAATAATCTTGGACCAATAGATGCAACTGTTGCTCTAATTGGATGTCCATTTATTCCATATACATCATAATATGTTGTAGGATAAGATTTTAATTCAAAATCTTCAAGTTCTAATTTTTCAATACGATGTAATATATTTTCACTAGCTTCTCCTTTAAAAGCCATTCCAGCTAAATCACCTTTAACATCAACTAGAAATACTGGAACTCCTGCATCTGAAAAACTCTCTGCAAATACTTTTAATGTAATAGTTTTACCACTACCAGAAGCTCCTGTTATAAGT
>CAMNAC010000044.1 GCA_946530475.1 uncultured Mycoplasmatota bacterium | reverse complement strand
ATCTATTAAAATGTTTTTTAAAATTCTTCTTTCTTGATTACAATCCATTTCACTCATTGCTTCATCCAATATCAAAAATGGCTTTTTTTGTACCAATGCTCTTGCAAGAATGATTCTTTGTTTTTCTCCACCGCTTAAACCAAATCCATTCTCTTCAATTGGCATAAAATAGCCTAAAGGATGATTCTTGATAATTTGATCGACTTCACAGATCCGACAAATCCTTAATATTTCCTCATCAGATTCGTTACTATCTAATCGAATGTTATCCCAAAGAGACATAGAAAATAGAGTTTCATTTTGTGATACATAAGAAATATGCTTTTTTATTTCTTCTTCACTAATATCTAAAATATCGATTTGATGAAAGAAAATTTGATTTCTTTCTACCGGATAATACTTTAACAAAAGTTTCATAAGGGTACTTTTTCCACTGCCACTGTTCCCTGCCATCATCCATTTTTCTCCTTGTTTCATTTGAATGGTAAGGTTTTTAATAATAGGGGTATCTTTAAAATAAAAATTTAAATTTTGAATGTCAAGAGGAAATTGGATAGAACAATGGAGTGCTTCTTTCTTTGGTTCTTCATAGAATAATTCCGTGATATGTTCAAATGCACTTTTCACTTCCTCAAAATGATTCATGATAGAAGTAAAAGAACGAATGGGTAGAAAACAATAATTGGAAAGCATCTGATAAGAAATCAATTCTCCAATTGTCATGTTTCCATCCAAAATTTCACAGATTCCAAATACAAGAATTATAATGGAAAAAACATCAAATAAGAATTCTTTTATAAGATTTTGTTTCAATGATACTTTATATAACAAACGATATTTTTTTAAGTATTTTGAATAATTACTCATGTACTTTTGAACAACTGGTTGTTCTTGAAAAAGTCCTTTTATGGATTCATATCCATAAATTGACTCCACCATATGAGAAATACTTTTGGATCTTGTTACTTGTACTTTTCTAACAGCTTGTTTTACTTTTTTATGAAACCAAAAAGATAAGAGTAACAGGAATAATAAACCACAAATAATGACTATCGAAATCTTAAAGTTTAAATAACAGAGGCATAATAAGCAAGTGGTTCCTAAAAAAGTTTCTACAACAATGGTTGTTAAAAATTCGCTTCCAAACGTTTTTACAAGTTCCAAATCATTTATTTTGGAAGTAATCTCTCCCGTGGTTTTACTCCGATAAAATCGATAAGGAAGGTTCATCAATGCAGAAAAAATATCATAATGAAGAAAATAATCGATTCTTTCGTTTACATATAATAATAGATGATGTCTGAAATAATCAATGAGATGTTTGAAAAAAAGGATACTCAAGAAAAAGAAGAAATAAGAAAAATAGAGTTTTTTTTCCGTACTTAGTGCCATTTCATCTACTAATATTTGAAAGAAAAAAGATTGAAAAACAGAAAATATCGTAATCAAAAGGGAAAAAAAGGAAAGTTGAAAAAATTCGATTCGATATTCTTTATAATACTGTTTTAAGAGTTTTAAAAGGGAAAACTGTTTTTCATAAAATGGTAGTTTTTGATAAGGGTAAAAAGTTAAGATAATTCCATCCCAAATCTTTTCAAAATAATCAAATGATATTTTTTTTAAAGAATCAGCTGGATCTGCAACTAAAATTTGCCTCCTTTTAAAGTCCATTTTATAAATGACAATGTAATGTCCTTCCTTTTGCTCCAATAACACATGAGCAATAAAAGGAACATTAATACTTTTTAGATCTTCTAAGGTCCCTTTTAATCCTTTCGCATGAAATCCTAACTCTTCTGCACAAGAGATTAAATGATATGCATCCACTCCTTTTTGATCTGTACAGGAAAGTTCTCTTAGCCTTTCGATTGGAACTTTCCCCCCATAATATTCAATAATCATGGAAAGACAGGTTACTCCGCAATCTTTTTTTCCTTCTTGTTTATGAAACGGATATTTTTTCATTGACTCCCTCCTAAATGTTAATATACAAAAAGAAGAGTCTTATTCCTTTTAGAAAAAAGAAAAAACTGTAAGTATTTCTACTATACAGCTTTTTTAAATTAATTCTTTGATGTTTGTTAATATATAATCAAAGTTTTCTAAATCATAGATTGTCCCACAGTATTTACACTTTCCTGTGTCATTTGCATCTATATTTGATCCACATCCAGGACATTTTCTTGAAATTCCTTGTTTCTTTCCACTATATTGTTTCTCAAATGTCAACAAATAGCTTTTTTCTACTCGCCTTTCATCATTTCCACTTACTATTTCATTGGTGTTTTTATTCATTACATATCGAATATATCTTGCAGTTAATTGTACTTCTATTATACTTTTATTTTCGATATTCTTTCTTTCCACTATTTTTGATTCTTTTACGTTTGTCATTTCATACATCTGGACAACACATTTTTGATCTAACTCTTCTAATTTAGCGATTAACGATTGATACACTTCATCCCCAACAAAATGATCAATAGTTTCTAATTTATGAAACATAATCGCATGTAAGATTTTAATAAAGACATTATCAACATAAGCCATAAATCTTGATTCTTCAAATTCCATTATCTTATCACCTAATTAATCTTTCTTTTGTTACTAAGAACAAGTGAATTCGAGTTTTGTACAATCACTGACTGACAATGCTCGCATTTTGTAGTCCCTTGCTTGATTTTTCCACCGCAATTCGGACAATTCGTTATCACATTGCTGCTCATAGTATATGTTAATTTATAAATATTGTATAATTTTTGTTTTGTTCTACCTTTTTTCACTTTTTGTGTTTTCATATTTATTACATAATCATAGAATTCAACACTCAAATAGTATTCAACGATAACTTTATCATTACTTTTTGTAATACTCATGATTCTATCACTCATTTTTTCAAAGCCGTTCATAACGTTTTGAATATTTTTAAGTTTTAAAGCTCCCAATTGTTCATGATAAGTATTATAAATTTCATTACTGCATAGTTCTTGCAAAGATTCATAATCAAAATTCATCCATGCTACTTGTATTTTAACAAACTTGTCATAAAGCTCTTTCTTCAAAGTTGCCAAAGTTTTATCTGGGAAAAATAGTTTAACTTGATCATCAGATACTTCTTCATATTCCATTGGTTTAGAATTTTTCACTTTATAAGATTCCATTAATTGTTTTTGATCTAGCAACCACAAATCATCTTGTTTATAAAAAATACAGCGATAACGATTCAATACCTTTTGATTCTCTGTTTCATTAGTCACATTATTTTTTACATCTACATTATAATCGCAAAATGATACTTTGAACAAAGCTGTTACCATTCCTTTTTCTTTTTCATAGTTACTTATTTTAAATGAGTGAAATCTTACATCCTTAATTATTCTCTTCTCTTGTTTCGATTCTAACTCACGCAATTCCATTTGGTATCGTTCATAAGTATGTGGTGATGTTAGTTTTTTTAACATTTCATAGTCAAAGTTCGTATATGCTTCACAAATTTGTATAAAAAGGTTCATTAATTCTTGTTCAACACCAGAATTAATAATTGTATTAAGGTCTTGTGATTTTTCTTGTGCTTGTTTTTTTCTACTTGCCATTTTTGTTAAATAATAAATGAATACTATAAGTATAATAAGTAAAAGTAAAAATGAACTAATTGGAGATTCTACTCCCGAATTACTACTAAATGAAGAATCCCTATCCCATGAATAATCTCTATCCCATGAAGAATCGCTCCCCCATGAAGAATCAGTATCCCATGAAGAATCACTTCCCCAAGAGTCATAAGAAGAATCCCATCCAGAATCAGCTTTTACATTTACTTGGTGTATATGATTAACCATATTCATAAAACTAATTGATAATATTAAAACAATAACAATTGATTTAATATGCTTTTTTTTAGGTTTTATTAATCTTTTGAAACTCTTTTTCATATTCCCACCTATTTTTATTTTAGCACAGAAAAAACCTCATGATAATGGATGAAGTTTTTTTCTTTACATTTTATTCACGTTTCCTTACAAAAAATAATTATTTTTGATATATATGAATTGTTTTACTCCCATAAGTTTTTTCTTTTATAAGGGAAAAAGGAGATTTGATTTGTTCTTTTTCAAATTCACATATAACAAGTCCGTTTTCTTTTAATAATTGATACTGATCGATGAGTTTTAAAGTAGGTGTAATAAGATTCTCATGATACGGTGGATCTAAAAAGATCAAATCAAATTTCTTTCCTTCCTTTGAAAACAACTTTAAAGCATTTTTAAAATCCATTACATATACATGATAAGACTCCTCTATTTTACATAGTTCACAATTTTTTTGGATCGTGGTTCCTGCTATTTTATTAGAATCTACAAATGTGCATTCTTTTGCGCCATTGGATAAAGCTTCTATTCCTAGATTTCCGCTTCCAGCAAATAAATCTAAGCAGATACTATCTTTTATTTGATTTTGAATCATCGCGAATACAGATTCTTTTACTCGGTCCATAGTAGGTCTTGTTCCATTTATTTCAAATCCTTTTAATACTCTTCCTTTATATTTTCCACTAATGATACGCATAAAATCACCTAATGGTATTATATCTTATTTTAAAGTTGACATCAATGCAGTAATAAAATCAATGGTATTTAAAGTTTTTTCGATTCGGTCGCTTATATATAAATGGTAAGTATCTTTCACTTCTTTTTCGAATAATGAGAAAGAGGACGCATTACGATTTAATTCTTTATACCACTCAGAATGAGTCCTTAAATATCTTTTATAATCTTGATTTTGTTTCAAGGCAAATTGAATTGGTAAAATCATTAATCCTCAAAATGTTTATAGATTGGTCTAGGTTTATATGGGGGTTCTTCTTTTGATTCTGTATTTTTTAAAGCACCTAACACTTTTTGAATATTACCGATTCCTTCTTGTACACTGTTTAAATCAATATTTTTTAAATAAGAAAAAATATCATTTACAATATTAGAAGAAGCGAGATTTTTCGGAGAAACATTTTCTAAATAAGGCTTCCATATTTCTGAATTTTCCCCATATAAATCAAATATTTCATAGTATTTTTGCCAAGTCATTTCTCCTGTTTTGATTTGCTTTAAAAGACCAGGATTTTTTCTCACAAATGATTTAAATTCCTCGATACTTGCCATACTATCACCTAATGTATTGTATGTAAAACCTTTAAAAAATTGACAAAAAAGAATGCATAAATGCATTCTCATATTAATTATTTAGATTTAAGATAACTGATTGAACACCGCCATTTGGTCAGCCTACACTATAATCGATTGCAGTTCAAGCTACATCAATCTTGTAATGTCAATTTCATTTTTTAAAACTGTAAAGAAAAAGATATTACAATTGTAATATCTTATTTTTCAAAGTCTTCTAAAAAATCATCAATGGTCATAATTTTTTCATCAATTTCTTTTAAAGATACTTCTTTAGAAACTGGTTCTGATACAATTTCTTTTTGATCTTTTTTTTCACATTCTTTTACAATATAGGTTTCTATTAGTTTTCCTTTGATAAAGCTTGTTCCAGTAGAATATCGATCTACTATTGGAAAATCAGTTGGTTTTACAATTTCTGTATTTTGATCTGTTTTCACTCCCAGAAGTGTTTTTGATGGAATGATATAAGTACTAATTATTTTATAAGGATTTGTTTTCACTTCTCTTACTAAAAGTAATCCTCTTCTTGCTCTTGATGTTTTATCAAATTCTGTAATTTTAACTCTTTTTGCAGTACCTTTATCCGTTATTGTGGTAACGTATTCATCACTTCCATCAAATAAAGAAGCAGATACGACTTCATCATTCTTTAAAGAAATAGATTTCACACCGCTTGATTTTAATCCAGAAGTTGGGATATCTTCTATTCCATACCATAACCCATATCCATTTTTGGTTCCAATAAAGACTTCTTTTTGATCACTCATTGTAACAGATAGTAATAAATCTTTGTCTTTTAATTTCATACAGGTCATTGGTTTATTATATCTCGTGACCTCAAATTCAGAAAGTGGTGTTCTTTTTACCATACCATTTTTTGTAAACATTGTAATTTCATGAGGTGATTTGAAATCATATACTGGAATACTTCCAATGATATTTTCTCCAGCACTTACTTTAATGATATTACTGATATGTTTTCCCATTTCTTTCCATTTCATATCAGGAAGCTCATGAACGGGAACATATAAATAATTTCCTTGATCAGTAAATAACAATACGGTATTCATGGTATTCATTTCATAGATACCAATTGGATAGTCTCCTTCTTTTAATCCAGTTTCTTCTTCTGAAGAAGAATAGCTTCTTAAAGAAACTCGTTTTACATATCCTTCGTGAGTAGTAACTACGATACAATCTTCTTTTACAATCATATCTTCTTTTTCAATCTTGATTTCTGTAATTTCATCTTTGATAACCGTTTTTCTATCTACCGCATATTCTTTTTTGATTTGTCTTAATTCTGTTTTCATTCTTGATTTTAGTTTTTCTTCATCATTTAAAATTTCACGTAAGGCTTGCGCAATTAGTTTTAATTTTTCTAATTCTTCTTGAATCGCTACCACATCGGTATTTGTTAAACGATAAAGTTGTAACATTACAATAGCTTTTGCTTGAGATTCTGTAAAATCAAATTCTTTCACTAAATTTGCTTCCGCATCGGGTTTGTTTTTGCTTTTTCTGATGGTTTTGATCACTTCATCTAAAATGGATACCATTTTTACAAAACCTTCTAAAATATGCATACGATCTTCTGCATATTTTAAATCAAATTTGGTTCTTCTGATAATGACATCTTTTTGATGTGCGATATAAGCATCAAGTAGTGGAAGAACCCCAATAGTCATTGGTCTTCTATTTACAATAGCTACCATATTATAATTATAAGATATTTGTAAATCGGTATTTTTTAATAAATAATTTAATACTAAATCCTTATTTGCACCTTTTTTTAAATCGATTGCGATTCTAAGACCATCTCTATCAGATTCATTTCTTACATCTTGAATGCCATCAATTTTTTTATCGATACGAATATCATTGATACTACGTACTAAGGCTTCTCTATTTACTTCAAAAGGAATTTCTGTAATCACGAATTGATTTTTATTTTTTTCTTCCACATAATCAATTTTGGATCTTACAATTACTTTTCCTCTTCCTGTTGTGAATGCATCAATGATTCCTTGTTTTCCTTCTACAATTCCACCTGTTGGAAAATCAGGACCTTTCATGCATTCCATAATCGTTTCTAAGCGACAATTTGGGCTGTCAATTCTTTTGATGGTTGCATCAATGACTTCCCCTAAATTGTGAGGAGGAATATTGGTTGCATACCCTGCACTAATACCAGTGGATCCATTCACAAGTAAATTTGGAAATTTTGCAGGTAATACAGTAGGTTCCAATTCCGTATCATCGAAATTTGGAGCCCAATATTTCATTTCCAAATCTTTTTCTAAATCTTTTAAAAGTTCGTTACTAATTTTTGATAGTCTTGCTTCTGTATAACGCATTGCGGCAGGACTATCCCCATCCATAGATCCATTATTACCATGCATATCAATGTATGGAGTATTTTGTTTCCACCATTGACTCA
>CAMNAC010000043.1 GCA_946530475.1 uncultured Mycoplasmatota bacterium | reverse complement strand
CCAAGTACAGAAATAACTTATGGCGAAGAAGGAAACTATGTAGAATATGGTTCAGGATGGGTGATTACACCAGAGTTTCCAACAGCAATCGAAATAGCAAATGCAGGAGGAATTCCAGACTTTGATGTAACTAATAGCAGTTCACATGATTATTCTTATTTTGGAGTAAATAGTGATAGTGATACATCAAAAAGAAGTTCTTATGCATGGCTATATGATAATCTAAATGGATGTTCATCAAACGGATGTACAGTAGATGATACAAAAACAGATTATGTGACATATCACAATACAGCAGGAGAAAATGGCTCTAGTCATACACAACCCAGCATTGCTTATTGGACGAGTACCCCAGGCGCCTGGTCTCCTAACTATGTGTGGTTTGTGGACTACTATGGTCGCTTGTACAACTACAATGCAAACTTCAACCAAGGCGTTCGCCCAGTTATTTCTGTCTCTTCGCTCTCTCTTACAAACTGAATGAAAAGAAAACAAGCAAAAAACATACCCGAGCAGTTCTCAATCGAACTGCTTATTTTTTTCTTGTTTCTAAAGTGTGATTGTGATATAATTTTTGCGGGTGATACTATGGAAAAACCAAGAACAAGATTCGCACCAAGTCCAACTGGATTTATGCATATTGGGAATTTAAGAAGTGCGATTTTCGGATACTTAATGGTAAAACATGATGGAGGAGACTTTTTATTAAGAATAGAAGATACTGATCAAACTAGAAAAGTAGAAGGGGCAGTTGAATTCATTTATAACACTTGTAAATTATGTGGGTTAGAATTTGATGAAGGCCCTTTAAATGGAGGGCCTTATGGACCTTATACGCAAAGTGAACGATTAGATCTTTATAAAAAATATGCAGAAGAATTAGTTGAAAAAGGATCTGCTTATTATTGTTTTTGTTCGGAAGAAAGACTTGAAAAATTAAGAAAAATAGCAGAAGATAACCATATGGCATTTATGTATGATGGTCATTGTAAGAATTTATCCAAGGAAGAAATTGAAAAGAATTTAAAAGAAGGAGTTCCTTATGTTATTAGACAGAAAATGCCAAAAGAAGGAACGAGCTCTTATGATGATTTAGTATATGGACATATTTCGGTAGAAAATCATATTTTAGAAGATCAAATTTTATTAAAATCGGATGGATATCCTACTTATAATTTTGCGAATGTAGTAGATGATCATTTGATGCATATTACACATGTTGCTCGTGGAAATGAATATGTTATGAGTACTCCAAAATATAATTTACTTTATGATGCTTTTGGATGGAAAAGACCTCTTTATATTCATTTACCTATGGTACTTGGCCCTGATGGACAAAAGTTAAGTAAACGTAACGGAGATGCTTCTTTTATGGATTTATATCATGAAGGGTACCTACCAGAAGCAATTGTCAATTATTTGGCTCTTTTAGGATGGAGTCCAGAAGATAATAGAGAAATCTTCACATTAGAAGAACTTGTAAAAGTATTTGATCCAAAAAGAATTAGTAAAAGTCCTTCTACTTATGATGTAAAAAAATTAAATTGGGTAAATGCACAGTATATTAAAAAAATGAATTTTGATTCTTTCTATTTATTTGTGCGTCCTTATTTAGAAGAAGCTTATGATTTAAGTAATAAAGAAGAATCTTGGATTAAAGAATTACTTCGTATTTATCAAAATCATATTAGTTATGGAAAAGAAATTGTAGAAGTAACGGATTTATTCTTTAAAGATCATATTACTTTCAATGAGGAATGTAAGGAATTTATGAAAGAGGAAACGGTTCCAAATACTTTAAAAGTATTTACAGAAGAAATTGAACAAATTTCTGATTGGACAGTTGAAAATGTTAATCAAGCAATTATGAATACCAAAGAAAAAGCAAATGTGAAAGGAAAAATGTTATATATGCCAATTCGTATTCAAGTAACTGGTCAAATGCATGGTCCAGAACTGCCTGATACGATTCATTTACTTGGAAAAGAGACAGTACTTTCTAGATTAAAAAAATAAGAACTTAAAAAAAGTTCTTTTTTTTAAAGGAATTTTCTATTTTTTCTTCTATCTTATAGGTAGGAGGTAATAATTATTATGTCTAAATAGAGAACTTAGAAAGTTCAAAAGAAAGGAAAATTAGAATGAATGAAATAAAAGAGTATACAGAAAAAATATTTGAAGATATAAAGCATATAGATAAATTTGGTAATGAATATTGGTTAGCTAGAGAATTGATGCCACTATTAGAATATAGTAAATGGGAGAATTTTAATAAAGTGATTCAAAAGGCAGTTATATCATATAAAAATAGCAATAATGATAGTACATATTGGCTTCCTGAAGTCAGGAAGCCAATAACAACGGGGAAAGGGAAAAAAGAATTAGAAACTAGAATGAAATAATAAGAATTGGGTCATAATAAAACTAAGGAGGATAATATGACACAAAAAGAATTGTTGTATGTAGAAGATGCTATTGGACATGAAACATCATTAGAAAAAATATTAGAAGATAGTATTTTGAATATGGAAGATGCTTCTTTAAAATCTTTTTTAGAAAAAGAAAAGGAAATTCATAAAAAAAGAAAAGAGTCTTTATTAGAATTATTAGAGGTGGAAGTAAATGAATGATCAATTAAGAATGGAAAATTATTTACTTTTATTAAAAAGTACAGTAGAAGTATATGTACATGGAACTTTAGAAAGCTCTAATGAAAAAGTGAGAAAGATTCTACATGATTCTTTGCATGAAACCATGACTCATCAAGCAAATACCTATGATGAGATGGTAAAGTTTGGATGGTATCAAGTTCAAAATGTAGAAAAAACTACCATTATGGAAACATTAGAAAAACTACAAAAAGGAAACTAAGTTTCTTTTTTTTTGATATAATGTTATAAGTGAGGGATGCTTATGAAAAAAAGAGATTGGAATTATTGGATATTGCTTATTATTGGAGTGATACTTCTTCTTTTTAGCTTCGATAAAGATCATTTATTTGCATCTACAACGGATTGGTTTAGTCAGCACACTGCTTTTCCAGATTATTTTCGTAAATTATTTTATTCTACTTGGAAGTTATTTCCTAATTTTGCACCTCATATTGGTGCAGGGCAAAACATTTATTATTTTTCCTATTATGGATTTTTAAATCCTGTTTATTTAGTATCTTATTTACTTCCCTTTATAAAAATGGTGGATTATATTCAAGTAGTAAATATAGTATCTTATTTATCTAGTATTCTTTTCTGTTATTATTTTTTAAAAAGAGAATATCCAAAAGAAATATCTTTTGTTTGCTCGATTTTATTTTTAAGTGCAGCACCATTATTATTTCATTTTCATCGTCACATCATGTTTGTTCATTACATGCCATTTTTATTAATGGCTTTGATTGGAATTCAAAACTATACAGAAAAAAAGAATCCACATTTGCTTATTTTTGGCATTTTTATGATGATTATGACAAGTTATTATTATAGTGTGGGTGGATTAATCTGTCTTGCTATTTTTGCTTTATACAAAGGAATTTCAAAGAAGTTTTCTTTAAAAGAATATTTTCATATGGCACTTTATTTTCTTTTGGGTATTGGACTTTCTTCTATTCTTTTACTTCCTACTGCATACATCATTTTAGAAGGAGGTAGAGATGTAGCAGTATCCTATCGCTCTCTACTTCTTCCAAGTCCAAGTTTTACTCCTGTTTTATATAGCAATTATTGTATTGGAGTCACGATTGTTTCTTTACTATCTTTATTTTTTGGCGTTGTGAATAAAAGAAAAGAAGTTCGAATCTTATCAATTTTATTATTAATTCTATTTTCTTTTCCAATCTTTTCTTTTTTATTAAATGGAAAACTTTATGTTCGAAGTAAAGTATTTATTCCTTTTCTTCCAGTTATTATTTATATGACTGCAGAATTATTTAAAAATTGGAGAACGCTTAGAATAAAGGAATATATAATGTTAGGAATCTTTATTATCCTATGTTTCTTTCAAGATAACGATTTTATATGGATTGATTTTGGACTTGTAATTCTTTCTTATTTTGCACTTATGAAATTCCCAAAAATGGGATACTTACCAATTCTTTTATGCAGTATTGTTTGCTGCATCAACATAAATCAAAATGATACGCTTTTATCGAAGTCTAAATATCAAGCAATCTCTTCTAATCAAGACAAGATAACATTAAAGGAGCCTGCACGTTTTATTAATGATTATGAAGTGGCTCAAACAATGAATCGAATTCCTGATATCAATGCATATTCTCTTTCATTTTATTCGTCGGTGTTTAATACCAATTATGAGGAGTTTTTTTTACACGAATTTCGAAATCCACTCCCATTAAGAAATAAACTCAATTTTGCAGATACCAACAATGGGTTATTTTCTATGTATATGGGGGCTTCTTACTATTACGGAGATAATCCTCCAATTGGGTATAAATCTGAAAAAGAAGGGTATAAAAATACCGATGTTTTACCAATTGCTTACGTATCTTCAAATATAACTAGTTTATCTGAATATCGAAAAACTCTTTTTCCATATAATTTAGAAAACCTTTATCAAACAGTGGTTGTAGAAAAAGAGATGGATTCTTCTTATGAACATCACATCAAAGAAATTCCTTTTGATTATGAATTTCCAAATTTAGATGTTCAAAAAACAGAATCTGGATATGAAATGACATTTCAAGAAGAAGAACACACTACGATTCATTTAAAAGAATCAATTCAAAATCAATTCTATATTTTAGAGTTTGATTTATTAGATGTTCCATCTTGTAAAAAAGGAGATATCTGGATTAGAATCAATGGTCAAACCAATAAATTAACTTGTAATAATTGGATGTATTTTAATGGTAATACAACTTTTCATTATGTGCTTTCATCGAATGATCCTATTTCTGATTTGGATGTTACATTTTCGAAAGGACATTTTAAACTAGGACCTATTAAGTCCTATGTCTGGGATTATGAAGATGTGAAAAAAAGAAAAGAAGAAGTAGATCCAGTTTCTCTTACAATCAAAGGAGATACGATAGAAGGAAAAGTAGAGGTTAAAAAAGATGGATATTTTATTTTGAATGTTCCTTATGATAAAGGATTTCGAGTAACATTAGATGGAAAGAAAATTCCTTATGAGAAAGTGAATGTTTCTTTTCTTGGATTTCCAATCAAAGAAGGCGTTCATGAAATAAAGATTACCTATGAAGCACCTTATCAAAGTCTTGGAATGATTCTATCTGTTTTTTCTCTTGGAATCTGGACTTTACTTAGGAAAAAGAAAAAAATATGATATACTGAAAGTAGTTGGAGGGATAAGATGAAACATAGTTTAGAAAAAGGATTAACAAAAAAAGAAGTACTAAATAGAATACAGAATCATCAAAGTAATGAGGAACAAGTAGAAGCGACAAAAACCATCCCTCGTATTATATTCGACAATACATTTACTTTGTTTAATATTTTAAACTTTGTTCTTGCATTTTTTGTGTTTTTAACAGGTTCTTATAAAAATTTATTATTTTTAGGGGTTGTAATTTGTAATACCTGTATCAGTACTTTTCAAGAAATTCGTTCAAAAAAAGTAGTGGATAAATTATCTTTACTAGCGACTTCTAAGGCTACTGTTAAAAGAGATGGTGAAAAAAAAGAAATCTCTTTATCAGAAATTGTTGTAGACGATATTATTTATTATGAATTGGGAAATCAAGTAGTTGTGGATTCTGTTGTATTAGATGGAGACTGTGAAGTAAATGAGGCTTTTATTACAGGAGAAACAGAGCCGATTCATAAAATAAAAGGAGATCTCATATTATCAGGAAGTTTCTTAGTGAGTGGTTCATGTACTTGTTATGTAAAACATGTAGGAAGTGAAAACTATACTTCGAAAATTAGTAAAGGTGCTCGTATCATTAAGAAAACAGATTCAGAAATGATGAAATCTTTAAAGCAATTAATTAAAATCATTTCTATTTGTATTATTCCTTTAGGTTTGTTACTATTTTATCGACAATTACAAATTACAAATTTTGATTATAAAGAAAGTGTAATTCCTACAGTGGCAGCCTTAATTGGAATGATCCCAGAAGGCCTTATCTTACTTACTAGTACTGTACTTGCGGTTAGTATTGTACGCTTATCGAAATATAAAGTATTAGTACAAGACTTATATTGTATTGAAGCACTTGCTCATGTAGATACACTTTGTTTAGATAAAACAGGTACCATTACAGAAGGTAGTATGGAGGTAGAAAAGATTGTACCTAAAAAATCATCAAAAGAAATGAAGGAATATCTACAGATGTTTTTACATCATGTTCCTAGTAAAAATGCTACTTACGAAGCATTAAAAAAAGAGTTTGGTACAAAAAAAGAATATGAAGCAGAAACCGTATATCCATTCTCTTCTGATAGGAAGTGGTCAGCTGTTACGTTAAAAGAAAAAGGTACTTATTTTTTAGGAGCACCAGAAAGATTATTAAAAAAAGAGGATTTAAAAGAATTAGAGAGTATTGAAACGCATTATAGAGTATTAGCATTCTGTCATTCAAAAAAGAAATTAGAAGGGAAAATGTTACCTAAAGATATGGAATTAATTGGGTTTGTCTTATTAAGTGATAAAATAAGACCAACTGCGAAAGCAACTCTTGCATTCTTTAAAAAACAAGGGGTAGAAATTAAGTTTATTTCCGGAGATAGTGTTTCTACTGTTACTAGTATCGCAGAAACAGTTGGAATTAAGGGAAAAGGAATTGATATGACAGATGTCAAGAAAAAGGATCTTGAAAAAATAGTAGAGGAATATACGATTTTTGGTAGAGTGGATCCAGAGAGCAAAAGAGATTTGATTCTTGAACTTAAGAAAAAAGGCCATAAAGTTGCGATGACAGGAGACGGAGTCAATGATGTTCTTGCACTAAAAGAAGCAGATTGTAGTATTGCGATGAATAGTGGAACAGATGCTGCTAGAAATGTATCTGAACTTGTTTTGTTAGATTCTAATTTTGATGCACTTCCTAAAGTATTAGAAGAGGGTAGAAGAACCATTCATAATATTGAAAGATCAGCTGCATTTTTCTTAGTAAAAACAATATATGCAAGTATTTTAGCTGTATTTTTTGCGATATTCCCATATCCTTATCCATTTTTACCAATTCAAATGTCTTTAACGAGTATGTTTACTATTGGGATTCCATCCTTTATTTTAGCGCTAGAACCAAATAAAACAATCGTAAAAGGAAGCTTTTTAAAAAATGTTTTAAAAAGATCTTTACCAACTGCTTTAGCAATTACCTTCCATATTATCTTGATTTCTATTATAGGACCTAAACTATACTTAACGGATATTGAAATATCAACGCTTTGTGTCTTTTCCGCTGCTTATCTAGCATTTTTACTGTTATTTAGAACTTGTGTTCCATTTAATTTACTTAAGAAACTACTATGCGGATTCTTGGTTATTGGTTATATTTTAGCGTTTGTATTCTTAAAAGAATTTTATTCTTTATCTCCGATTGATTTATCCTTATTCTTATGGATGTTTGTAATTAGTTTCTTGGGACTATTGTTATTTCAATTGAATTATAAAATATATGAGCTCTTTTTTAACGAGAAAAGATAAAAATATCTTTTCTTTTTCTTTTTCTTTATAGTAAAATAAGATTAGGTGATAGTATGTTAAGAGTCGATTCTAGAAAAATACAAAAAGGAGATACATTTCTTGCATTAAGAGGCGTAAATACAGATGGACATGATTACATTGAAAAAGCAATTCAAAATGGGGCTTCTAAAGTCATTGCAGAATCTGGTTCTTATTCAGTGGAAACCATTCTTGTGAAAGATACTAGAAAGTATTTAAGTGAATATTTAAAAGAACAGTTTAAAGAAATGAGAAAACAAATGACATTAATTGGA
>CAMNAC010000042.1 GCA_946530475.1 uncultured Mycoplasmatota bacterium | reverse complement strand
AAGAAAAAGGAAAAAAACACTAACAGTTAAGTTAGTGTTTTATTATCAAATGGCAGGGGCGGAGAGAATCGAACTCCCAACAGTGGTTTTGGAGACCATTATTATACCATTTAACTACGCCCCTATGCGTTCCACAAGAACAATTATAACATAAAAAGAAGGGAATTACAATTCCCTTTTCTTTTATTCATTAACTGTTTTTGCTAATTTGACATCTATTTTTTGTTCTTTTCCTTTTCGGTTGATTGTTAAAGTAACCGTATCTCCTACATTATACTTGTATAGTTGAGCTCTGAAATAAGCAAGTTTGGATACCTTTACTCCATTCACTTCTTGAATGACATCTCCTACTTCTAATCCTGATGATTTAGCAGGATATCCATCTTCTAGATTATATACTACTACTCCATCTTTAACAGACTTATCAATTTCAATATGGTTATAGAAAAGTAAATATGGATTATCTACATCAACAAGTGTAGCACCTATAACAGGATGCTCTATTTTTTCTCCCTTTTCTAGTCTTTCTACAGCAGCCATTACGATTTCGATTGGAATTGAAAATCCCATACCTTCTATTTTTGTTTCCACATATTTTATAGAGTTTACCCCAATTACTTCTCCATTAATATTGACAAGTGGTCCTCCACTATTTCCTGGATTGATTGCAGCATCTGTTTGTAAGACTTCCATCGCATATGCAGCATTTCCTACAGATACTTCTATTGTACGGTCTTTTCCGGATAAAATTCCTTTTGTAACAGTTCCCATATATTTACTTCCAAGAGGAGAGCCTACTGTAAAAACAGTATCTCCTACTTCTGATTTTGAACTATCTCCAATTTCAGCTACTTGCATAACAGCAGATACATCAATTCTTAATACTGCAATATCTGCAAATTCATCGCTTCCTAATACCTTTGCTTCTATTTCTTGTCCATTATTATTTAAAACTTTTACTATGCCTGCGTTTTCAATCACGTGATGATTGGTAATGATATAACCATATTTTTCATCTTTTTTATAGACAAAACCTGTACCAGATCCTGCTAATTGTTCTCTTTGATAATTTTGAACTACTACAACAGCATCATATATTTTAGAAATTGCTTCTTTGATGCTATTGTCTTCTGTTAAAGTAATATTCTTTACTGTTTTTTCCACAGCAGTTTCTTTCATAGGAAAATAATGAAGTATTAAAAGTGTTCCACTTATTCCAAAGAAAAAAGCTAGAACAATCGATACTCCTATTCCTATTTTTTGACTTTGTTTCACGATATTGCCTCCTAATCTAAATCTAAAATATCTCTCCAATTATCTGGAAATCCTATTTTATTCAAGATCTGGTTAATTGGAACTACATCCACATATCCATCTAAAACATCAATTTCATATCCGATCTCTACAACTAAACCTCTAAATTCTTCTTCAGTAAGTAATTGTTTCAAGATAATCATAAGCGCGAATAAATCATTTTTTCCATAGTTATATTCATCATCAGTCATTTCAATATTAAGTGCACGATGAAAACGCGTATCTGGAATCACTCTTTGCGTACGATGTTCATAAAGAATATCTTCATGAGCACATACATTTCGAAAATTAGCAAGTAGTGATAAATAAATAGACAAAGTTTCTACATCTAAATTATAATGTTTAGCAATTGTAAGTTGATCTTCTACTTTTAGGATACTATAAAGTTCTGAAATAATTCCAAATGATAAAACTTTTACTAAAATCCATAATGGGATATAACCGTAATGTTGAATGTAATGTTGTGTTGCAGTATGTTGTGTTCCATTTAATCTTATTTGTCTTTTCATTTTTGATAATACATCTTTTACTTGCCTTACTTTCATTGGATCTTGACTAAAATTATGTAGATTCAAATAATCTTTATCACGATATCCGTATTTTTTCGATAGTGAATAGCTAAAAATTGATTTCATATTATTTTCTACAATAAGAATATACTTAAAAAAGATATTTCTTATTCCTCGGTCAAATAAAAACATGGCGTATAATTCTCTGAAGGTTGTTCCTTTAATAAAATTTGTATCTTTATAGGATTTCATAAAAAGATGACGATAACCACTTATGAAGAAATAGTTTTCACGAAGTAATACTTCCTTTACATTTTCTTCATCATCAATGATTAAACCTTTGTCTTTTAGAATTGTGATTTGTTCATCTAATGTTTTAAAAACTTTTTCTCTCATCTAGCCTCACCCTATAGTTCATTATACCACACAATCAAAAGAATAGACATATCAGATCTTTCATTTTCTAATTATGAAACTAAATTGTGAAAAACGTGTGTATTTTTTCAAAAAAAAAGAAAAGATAATTTCTTTTTTTACCTTTTCTATGGTGCGAGAACGAGGCGGAAACCGATGCTACCGTTCGCACCACCAGTGGTGTGGTGGAAGTTGAACTGACCCGCAAGAACACCGTTGCGGCAGTGGCCGCCTCGGTAGAACCAAGGGTTCGGAGAGTTCACGAAGTGCGAGTGATCGGCATACCAAGCATTGTGATTGCGGGCATCTCCATCGTTATCTTTAAAGTCGTAGAATGGTCCCATTTCACCCGTTGCATCACCTAAAATTCTTCTACTTGGATTATACGCTCCGCCCGATTCATATACATCAAAATATTCTGGATGAGTTGCAATGATATCCGCAGTGATTCCACTATCTCCATAAGTGTCTTTCGTAAAGGCAGCCATATATTCATTTACTCCTCCTGACATATCATAGACACCAGTAATGTTTCCTGTGGTACTTGCTTTGTATCCGGTTTCGGTATTATATGGTTGGGTAACAGTTGCTGCAGTTCCATAAGTTCCTGGATAACTTGATTGATCCGTTCCATCGGCTGCTGCATAACCGGTTTTATATCCATTATAGTTATTAATTCTGATTTCGTCATTCATTCCATATTTAGAGTGAGAAAGAATTGCGACTGCTCCCCATTCGGTATTCTTCATCATATGAGAACTCATAGAAGGTTGGAAGGTTAAGGATGCACTATACATTGCAGAAACCGTTTGACTTCTTACAGAAGTCTCACCTGGTAACACTGTAGGCGCATCAATACTTCCTGTAGTTTCAAATTTAGCAACCCAGATTCCTGTTTTGTTTAAAGAGAGGAATGCTGGATGAGTCATATAGTCTCCTATGACACAGTTTCCGGAATTTCTTGATGTCATTGGAGTCGTACATTCTCCATTCGTTGCATCACTTGTATTGTTTGTTCCAAATTTGATTTGAATACTTCTTGCTTTGCTTTCGGTTGGTTCCATAGAATTATAATTTGTATAAAGTCCTAAATCAAATAATTCATAAGAATATTTAGGAATCCATACAAAGTATGCTTTGATTTGATCAAGAGGAATTGTTTGTCCTGCTGTATAGGTATCTGTTCCATTTAGTATCACAGCATTTGCCCAATTTTTATTTTTGTAGTTATACCATTCCAATTTGGTACTTGTTTTTTTCACAGTTCCATCAGCAGATATGGTAATTGGAATAAGTCCTTCTATTAAAACAGGATCTGTTCCATTTAAATCTGCTTCTGTGTATTCAGTGCCAAAGTTCTCTAAGATTTCACTTCCATCACATACTTGATTTCTTAATTTTGTAATTTCTATACTTGAATCAGAAGTACTTTTCTTCGCACAATATGTCCCATTATTCATCTCAATTGCGATTTTACCATTTGCGTCAATTAATACTTTCCCCTCAAATTTACTTCGATCTCCCTTATATTCTAATTCAGAACTTGTCACAGAAAGTACTTTGTTTTCAAAAGGAATACCAGTTTTCATTTCTATTTTTGTCGCATAGTTACGCATCTCTCTTACAATAGCTTCTACTGTTTCTTCAAATGTATCTCGCTTCGCATCTGTAATAGTATTTGACAAAATTGGCACTACAATGACTGCGATGAGACCTATAATAATGATTACGGCAAGTAATTCAACTAACGTAAAACCTCTCTTTTTCATATTATCGCTTCCTTCTACTTTACTATTATTATACAAAAGAAAGAGTATTAATTCAAGAAAAAAAGAACAATTAGTTCTTATGAAACAAATTCCAAGGATACGTATTTGGAAGAGAGTTTTCAAAGCTAACTCTTTCTTTTGAAATTGGATGATAAAATGAAAGCTTATATGCATATAATGCAATTTGTTCTCCTGCTTTAGCATTCTTATTGTACCTTTGATCTCCATATAGTGGATATCCTCTTGAAGAAAATTGCACTCGTATTTGATGGCTACGCCCTGTTTTAAGGGCAATTTTTACCAAACTATAAGAATCTACTGTTTCTACTACTTTGTAGTCTAAAATAGCTTCTTTTCCATTTTTATCCACATGAACAGTATTTGTTTTAGAGTCCTTTAATAAATAGTCTTTCCATGTTCCTTCTTTTTTTTCTAAAGTACCTTCTATTACTGCATAATAGTTTTTTTCGAATTGATGTGTTCTTACTTGTTCCGATAACCGAGATGCTGCTTTCGATGTTTTCGCGAATACCATAACACCAGAAACAGGTCGATCTAATCTATGTATAAGTCCTAAATAAACATTGCCAGGTTTTTGATATCTTTCCTTTAAATCGGATTTTAATAAAGTTAACAAATCTGGATCTTTACTATCATCTGCTTGAACAGGAATATTTTTAGGCTTTACTACAACAAGCAAATGATTATCTTCATATAAGATTGGAATCATTGTCCACCCATCTTCCATAAATACCACAAGGAAGAATTAGACCATTTTTTGTTATTGGAAGACCTATTTCACCAGCATCTACAACACCGTGATAAACTGGTTCTAAACTTGTTTTTAAAATATTATATAAAACGGTACTAGAAATTCCTGTTGTGTATGAATTAATTAAGAAAAACAAAGGCTTTTTACTTAAAATATTCATACAAGCACTAATTAATTTGTCTAAATTTTGTTCAAACTTCCACATTTCACCATTTGGACCTCTACCATAACTTGGTGGATCCATAATAATAGCATCATATGTATTTCCCCTTCTTGCTTCCCGTTCTACAAATTTTAGGCAATCATCTGTGATAAAGCGGATTCTTCGATTTTCTAAACCGCATAGTTTCATATTTTCCTTTGCCCATTCATTCATACCCTTAGAAGCATCTACATGAACTACTTCTTCTGCTCCTGCATAAGAACAAGCCATAGTTGCTCCACCTGTATATGCAAACAAATTCAAAACTTTAATCGGCCTTTTCGCATTTCTTATTTTATTCATCATAAAATCCCAATTGATTGCTTGTTCTGGAAATAACCCAGTATGTTTAAAACTCGTTGGACTTACTTTAAAGGTTAAATCTTTATATTGAATTGTCCAAAAATCTTTTAACTTTTTATGAAACTCCCAAGAGCCTCCGCCTTTAGAGCTTCTATGATAAACTCCATCAACATTTTTCCATGCAGAATCAAAAGAAATATTCCACATAGCTTGAGGATCTGGTCTTCTAAAAATTACATTCCCCCAGCGCTCTAATTTTTCTCCGTTTCCTGCATCAAGACATTCATAATCTTCCCAATCTTTACTGACTCTCATAAAGACCTACTTTCTATTTTTTGAAATCTTCTATGCTTTCAATTGCAGCTCGAATCACATCAATCGAATGTTGTAATTTTTCTGTTTCTTCTTCATTTAATTTTACATAAATGCGGTTTCGTACTCCGGTGCTATTTAAAACTGCAGGAACACTCACATATACATCATTTTTTTCATCATAAGTAGAAACGGTAATAATACTATTTTCATCGCCTAAAATTGCATTTGTAATTCTTACTAAACACATTCCGATTCCATAACAAGTTGCACCTTTCCTGTTAATAATGTCATAAGCTGCATCTCTTACATCTATATAAATTTGTTCTTTTTCAGAATTATCTAAAAAATCGTTAATATTTTGTAAGCCAATATTTACATTACTCCATGGAACAAACTCGCTATCACCATGTTCTCCTATTACATAGGCATGAACATTTTTCGGATTAAAGTTTAATTTGTCTCCAATCATGTAACGTAGTCTTGCCGTATCGAGACTTGTACCTGAACCAATTACTCTACTAGTAGGAAGCCCTGAATACTTCCAAGTAATATAAGTCATGATATCCAATGGGTTTGTCGCAATTAAGAAGATACCATCAAATCCATTATCCATTACTTCTTTAATAATACTTTTAAATATTTTACTATTTTTATGAATCAAATCCATTCTTGTTTCTCCTGGATTTTGGTTTGCTCCTGCCGCAATACATACTATTTGAGCATCCTTACAATCTTTATAATCCCCTGCTTTTATAGTCATTTTTGTAGGAGCAAATGCTAAACAATGATTCAAATCCATTGCTTCTCCTATAATTCGTTCTTTATTTAAATCAATCAAAACTAATTCCTGTACATTTGTTTTTTGATTTAATAATGCATAGGCATAACTCATCCCAACATTTCCACAACCTATAATTACAACTTTTTTATTCATAATCATCACCATTTTTATTATAAAATAGAAAAGAAAAATATGCAAGAAATCTCTTGCATTTAAACATTTGTAAGACAAAATAATAGAACATGAAAAAGCCAAGAATTTCTTCTTGGCCATATTTGCATAAAAGATTAACGTTTTGAGAATTGAGGAGCACGACGAGCAGCTTTTAATCCTGGTTTCTTACGTTCTTTTGCTCTTGGATCACGTGTAACGAATCCAGCACGTTTTAAGATTGTACGAAAACTATTTTCGCTTCCTTCGTTTTCCTTATCATATTCTAATAATGCTCTAGTAATTCCTAAACGGATAGCTCCTGTTTGTCCAGTAAATCCACCACCGTTTACTTTTGCTTCAATATCGAAAGACTCTTCTGTATTCGTTGCGACTAAAGGTTGTTTTAAATCCATAACGTTTGTTTCGTAAGGGAAGAATTCTCTTACATCCACTCCGTTAACAGTTATTTTTCCTTTCCCTGGTACCATCTTAACTTGTGCGATAGATGATTTTCTTCTACCAGTTCCAGTAAATACTCTTTTTGCCATTTAATTAACCTCCTATTTCCATTCCACAGGTTTTTGAGCTGTGTGTGGGTGTTCAGCACCCTCGTAAACGAATAATTTTTTGAACATTTGACGTCCAAGTCTTCCTTTTGGTAACATACCTTTTACAGCACGTTCTACCATTTCTACTGGATAATTTTCAAGCATTACTTCAGCAGTTCTTTCTCTAAGTCCTCCTGTGTATCCACTGTGATTATAGTAAATTTTATCTTTCAATTTATTTCCAGTTAAATTTACTTTTGAAGCATTCACAATGATTACATAATCTCCACAATCAATATGAGGAGTGTAAGTTGGTTTGTGCTTTCCACGTAAAAGTTTTGCAACTTCTGTCGCTACACGACCTAAGTTCTTTCCTTCTGCATCAATCACATACCAAGTACGTTTTACGTCTTCTTTTTTTTGCATATATGTGTTTTTCATCATAAATATTTCCCTTTCTAAAAAATAATTTTTTAAGTAAACTGTCCCAAGGTTTACTTATTTGGGATATATAAAATGTACCAGTTAAAATTGTACTAAAAAAAGAAGAAAAAGTCAACAAAAATCTATACTTTTTCCTCTTTTTCGAAAAGAAAATCACAATACTCAATATATTACAATTAATATATAAATAATTTGTGGTCATTGACCAACATTTTAATTCGTTACTAACTGATATATTGCAACTGCATGTGCATAAGAATTCCCGTTTGGTGTTTTAGCTGTTGCAACAATTTGTTTTCCAGATGTAATTGGAAAATAATAGATTGAAGCATGCATATCATCAGCATCAAGATTTAAAGAAGAACTTACTGCTGAACCATTATAAGTACAAGAGCGTGAATATCCAGAAGTACCAACATTATTATTAAGCGCCACTACAACAAGCGCGTATCCATTTGCTGTTGTAGTTCCAGTAGCAGATGTAGTACGCTTCCCTGATGCAGCAGATGCGAGTTTTGTGAAAGAGATCCCAGCATCAGCTTTTCCTTTTGCATATACATTTGCTGCATTGACATAACGATAAGTATTGGTTGCTCCTAAGTCAA
>CAMNAC010000041.1 GCA_946530475.1 uncultured Mycoplasmatota bacterium | reverse complement strand
TTTCTCTCATAGACTTTAATTCGATTGCTTTGGTAATTCCATAAGCAGAATCTTTGAAACTATTCTTTCTTGCATCATTAATTACATTCATAATTAATGGGGTTGCGATTAAGGCAATGACTGCTAGAATTACAATGACTGCTAAAAGTTCGATTAATGTAAATCCTTTTTTCTTCATATATTCACTCCTATCTTCTATATACATTATCTTTTATTTTTTTGTGAATGTCAATTTTTTTTATGATTAGTTTACATAAAAAATGCCAATCAAATTGGCATTTTTATTGAATGTAATCTTCCTTCACAGATTCATCAATTTCTTTTAATGTGTCATCTGTTACTTCTTCATTTAAATCTTCCCATGGTTCTTCTTCCTCTTCTACTTGGATTTTCATCTTGGTTTCTCCTACTATTTCCACTCCTAATTCTTTTTCAATTTCAAAATTAATTTTTCCATCTACGATTTCTACTTTGCTGCAAGTAGGTTGTTTAAGTGTTCTTACAATAATATCCGTATCATTTGATAAATCTGCTTCTTCTTTCATTTTTACATTGAATAAATCATTGTATTCAATTTTTTTATTAATGACACTCGTTTTCGAATCTTTCTCATAAGAGTACCAAATATTCACATCAAAAGAACCATCTACCCCTATTTTTTCTCCTGTTTTATATCCTTTGAATTTATGATTAATTACCCAGCAACCTAATACTGTTGTAGGTAAATTTGGAGCCTCAATGGAATAACTATTATGAAAGAATTTCTTCCCTTTCCCAATTACTGCTTTTGTGACAATTTCTTTATACATGGTGAAATACCCTCCTCACTTTAATGTATGAAAGTACACAAAAAAATGTACTAAAAAAGTACATTTATTTAGAGATTTCTCCATCCATACTCCATGTTTTCACATCGGTAATTTTTACATCGATGATTTTCCCAATATTAGATGGATCTGCTTTTGCATTAACTAGTTTCATCGTATCGGTATATCCCATTAACATAGAAGAATCTTTTTCACTATAACCTTCTACTAAAACAGGAACGATTTTATTTAAATATTTATCGTTTGCTTTTTTTGCATATTCATTTACAAGTGCATTTAATTCTTGAAGTCTTCTTTCTTTTTCACGATAATGAACTTCATCTTTCATTTTTTCTGCTGGAGTTCCTTTTCTTGGAGAGAAAATAAAAGTAAATGCAGAATCATATTGACAAGTTCTAACAACATCTAAAGTTTCTTCAAAGTCTTCTTCTGTTTCACCAGGGAAACCTACAATGATATCCGTTGTGATAGAAGCATTTGGAATCTTTGTTTTAATCTTATGGAATAATTCCAAATAAGATTCTTTGGTATATCTTCTACCCATTAATTTTAAAATCTTACTTGATCCAGATTGTAATGGCAAATGGATATAAGGCATAATATTTTCGTATTTTGCAATAACATCAATCATTTCATCTGTAAAATCCCAAGGATGACTTGTCACAAAACGGATTCTTGGAATTCCCATTTCTGCTACATCTTTTAAAAGATTAGCCATATTATAATCCATGTTTAAATCTTTTCCATAGGCATTTACATTTTGTCCTAATAAAGTCACTTCTAAATAACCTTTTTGTTTTAAATCTCTTACTTCTTTTAAGATGTTTTCTGGTTTTCTACTTCTTTGTTTTCCTCTCGTATAAGGAACAATACAGTACGTACAGAATTTATCACATCCATACATAATATTAACCCATGCTTTATAATTAGAATCTCTTTTTGCAGGAACATTTTCTACAATTGCGCCTTCAATACTTTTAACTTCTACAATTGGTTTCTCACTATTTCTTACTTTTTCTAATAAAATTGGTAATTCATGGATATTATGAGTACCAAAGATTAAATCTATGCATTTATGTTTTTTTAAGAGTTCTTCTACAACGACTTCTTCTTGTGCCATACATCCACAGATACCAAATACAACTTCTTTGGTTTCTTTTAAATGTTTGACTCTACCTACCATTCCAAAAACCTTATTGTGAGCATTTTCTCTAATCGCACAAGTATTTAATAAAATCAAATCTGCTTGTTCCATAGAGTCACCTTCTATGTAACCCATACTTTCTAACATCGCTTTCATATTCTCAGAATCATGTTCATTCATTTGGCAACCGTAAGTCTTGATAAAATAAGTTTTTCCTTTTCCAAATGTTTTTAAATGATCTGGAATTTTGTATTCTTCTACAGGAACTTCTTCTCTTGTTCTTTTTTTGGCTTCTTTTAAATTAGGTAGTTGCATAATATCCCTCACTTCTACCAAATGATAGTATCATAAATCTTATGATTTATCAAGAATTTCTTCTAAATAATCCGCGACACTTTCATAACGATTTTCTGCGTAATCTGATAAAGATGGAATCGAATTTACCATACATCCTCCATGATATTTTCGAACCATTGGAACGTCGCTGTGACCATCTCCTATGCAGTAAACATTATTTTCATCAATATTACATTTTTTTACTAGATAATCCACACCTGTTCTTTTGTTGACTCCTCTTGGAATCATTTCAATCCTACAAGGGGAAACAAGATAAATATGGAGATATTCATAATATGCATCTCTTAATTCTTCATCCATACGAGCTGCATCTTCTGGAAAAATATATGTCACAGTTATTTTTGTAATATCTGGATAATTCAAATCTTTTTTGCATTCAAGTGAACTAGCAGTATAGATTTCAAAAGAATCTTCTTCTAGTTTTTCTTTTAAAGAATGAATACATTCTTCATTTATGATTTCATTATATAATATTTGATCATTAGAATCTAAAATCGTCGTTCCATGATTTAAAATAACATAGTCATAAATAAGAGAATACTTTTCTTTTGCCTTTTTAAAATCTGCATAATCTCTTCCTGTCGCGAAGGCAAAAAGGTTCCCTTTTTCTTTCCATTTTTTAACCATTTCAATGTTCTTTTTAATACCTTCTTCATTTACATAGAATGTATCATCATAATCGCTTACAAATAATTTCATAATGTTTCCTACTTTCTAACTCATTTTATAAAGTTCTAAATAAAAAGTCAAGAAAAGAAGTGAATTTACACTTCTTGTACAACAACTAAAATCATAGGTTTACATTCTGTTTGATTATAAAGATATTTTCCTAGTTTTTCTCGGATACCATTTTTTACTTTATTAAATTCTATGTAGTTTTCTTTGGTATTTTGTTCAATTACTTCCAAAGATATTTTTTCTGCTTCTTCTATGATATCAGTGTGTTCTTTTACATAAATGAATCCTCTTGTTAGAATCTCTGGACCAGCAAGTATTTTTTTGGTTGCCTTATCTAGTGTTGCACATACAATTACAACTCCATTATCACTTAATGCTTCCCTGTCTCTTAAAACAAGTTCTCCTACATCTCCTACTTGAAGACCATCAATTAAGATAGAATCTATTTTTTGTTTTTCTTCCGTTTCTTTTAAAACTCCATCTTCAAATAGAACAACTTCACCGTTTAATTTTAATAAGATATTTTCTTCCTTCATACCAGCAAGTTTTGCAGCTTTTGCATTCTCTACCTGATGACGATATTCTCCCATTACTGGCATATAGTATTTTGGATCCATCAAATCAATCATCATCATTAAATCTTCTCTAGACGCATGATGATTCAAATATTTTTTTGTTGGTAATGTGATTAATTCACATCCCATTCTCGCGATTAAATCAAATAATTTCGTTGCGGTTTTAATCATTCCTTCATAGACTTGAGAAGCAAATACAACGGTATCATCTTCTGTTAGTTTCACGAATTTATCATAACCTTTTACAATTCTAGAAATATTCGTAAATGCTTTTTCTCTATCGTCTGCAATTAAAAGAATGATTCCTTCATCTTCCACATGATGTAGGTTACAAATCCTTTTTTTATCAAAATGAATATAATTCATATCAATGGATTTTTGGATAATTCTTTCCAAGCGTTTCCCAATGATTACAATCTTCCTATCATTATTGGTAACTGCATTTAAAACTTCTTGAATGCGGTAAATTTGACTAGCAAATACATTACATAGTATTCTTCCATCATGTTTTTCAAACACCTCATTCATAACCGAATAAATACGATGGTTTGGGGAAGTAAATCCTTTTCTATCTGCATATAAAGATTCACTTAAGAGGCATAATACTCCTTGTTTCCCAACATATGCAAGTTTTCCGATATCCATCCTATAAAAATCATTCATAGTAGGATCAAATACGAAATTACCCGTATAGAAAATCGCTCCATCTTTCGTATATAATACATATCCTACACTATCTGGAATGGAATGTGTCATAGAAATTGGAAAAATACTATTTTCTCCAAATTCTACTTTTTTATGAGGTTTTAACTCAATCAGTTGATCAGTTGGTAAACCTTCTTCTTCCAATTCGCTTTTTAAAAGTTCTAATGTGAATTTTGTTCCATAGACATTTACTTTTTTTAAGTCTACTAACATATCTGGAATAGCTCCCATAGCTTCATCATGTCCATGAGATAAAAAGATTCCTTTAATTCTTTCTTCATTTTCTTTTAAATAATCATAATTTGGAATGACGTAATCAATTCCAAGCATACTATCATCCGAAAATTTTAAACCCGCATCAAATACAAAAATATCTTGATTAACTTCTACTACATAGATATTTTTTCCTTGTTCATTTAGTCCACCAAGACTAAATATTTTAATTCTACTCATAATAACTCCTTTCTTATTTTGAAACCTTACTTATTATATCAAAAAAAACACTTTCCGTCCATAGAAAAAGAAGCAGTTTGCTTCTATTCAACCGTACGATCACGTGTTAGTTTAATGCAGGTATCTCTGCTTGCATCAAACTCATATTTCACATGGTCATTTTCAAAATACTTTCCATCTGGAGAAACCAAACAAAACCTTACTTGTTCTGCTTCCCACTCTCCATAACGATATTTGACTTCTTTATCTGCTGCTTTCATATCGATTGGTTTATAAAGAAGAACTCCAATTGCGACTGCGCCTCCTAAAATGATGAATACCCCAAGGATTTTAGAAAGGATAGAAGTTTTTTCTACTTCAACAACTTCTCTCTCTCCACTTTGGATATACTTCTTTAAATCTTTTAAAGCATGTACGACAGTATCTTCATTTTTTTCTTTTATAACTTCAAAAGAAGATTCCGAAACTTTTCCAAGTAAAACTCTAGCAGAAATCAATTTTACTTTTTTTGGTACTTTAATCTTTCGTGCGCCCTTTTGTTTTTTTACCTTCTTTTTTGCTGGTACTTTAATTGCTTTTGATTTTTCTACCGTGATTTTTTGTGGCTCTTTTTTTACTTTAAAGGCTTTCGCACTCTCTACCTTGATTTCCGTTGTTTTTTTCTTTTTTTTCTTCTTTTCTCTTACAGGTTGTACTTCCAATGGTTGTAAACTTGTTCTCGTCTTTTTTCTTTTGGATTGTACCTTCACAGATGTTGTATTTTCTTCTTTTTTTATATTCTCGTTTGTATTTTGTTTTTTTTGTTGAACTTTTATTTGCTTAGACTTTTCTAATTTAACTGTTTTTTTCTTTTTTTTCTTGTCGATTTGTTTTTGATATTCCTTTTTCGTAATGTTTACTTTTGCCATCCTAACCACCCCAATACTCCTCTTTGGTTTCCTATCTTATCACAAAAGGGAAAAATGTCAAGTTCTAGTTAATCGTACGAATCCCTAAATCAGTATCTATTGTATTCATATTATATAAAATTAATACATCTTTCAAATTCTTATGTTCTTTTACATATTCTATTATATCATCTTTATAGAATCTTGGGTCAATAACATGCACTTTTTCATAATGTTCTACTAAAAATGGGATGATACTATTCGCGAAAGAATCTTTTAATACAAGAAGCTCTTTTCCATTTTTTAAATTGTTATTGGTAATTTCAATTAAAGGGTGGTTATTATCTAAAAAATAAGAATATTGATCTTTCTTTTTTAAATAAGATTCTTCATACAAAGAAGTTTTTAAAATATCTTCTTTTACATAATATACTTGATACGAAGTATTCTCTTTTTGAAACATGTGTATAGAATCAGGTTTCAAAGAAGAATCTAATACTTTTGAATAGAGGGTTCCCCTAAATTGATTGGACACTTCTTTTATTTCAAATTGTGTAATATCAATTGGGGTGATTCCCAATGAATTACAGTATGCTAAATAGGCATAATAAGCTCCATAACTTGTCCAATGATGATCCAAATGATAAAACATTGGATAATCCAGATTTCCTTTTTTTAAAGTTTCTGTTAAATCGATGGTATCAAATTTTATTTGATCATAGATTTTCTTCATTTCTTCTACTTGACTATAAGTTGGTGCATGAGAAGGTAGTTTCTCTTCATTCACCACAATACTAGTAGGGACTAACATCAAGGTCATATTCACATAATTTAGATTTTGATAAAACTCATTTAAAGATTCCACTATCTGATCTGAATGAGTTGGCTTTTGATACTTTTCTAATAAGTATCCTTCCTTTCCATAATAAACATTATTAATAACTTCTTTTCCTAACTCTTTTTCCATTTTTGTTTTTAATCCCAAAAAGAAATTACGAAATGGAAAGTGATCCGATGAATATGTTTCAAAAGATTTCATAAAAGAACCATCTAAAACATTGGAAATAGTAAATTTAGGACTTTTTTCTAATACTCTATTTTCGTTTTCTGAAAATGTTTCTTTTTTAAAAAAGCAGAAAAAAATAGAAAATAGAAAAATGAGAAAAAAGAAGATGATTCCATATAATTTCTGATATTGTATTTTCATAAGTCACCTCAGAATCTAAAATATAAAAATGGATTATAACTGTCCGATACTAAACAAGCTACACTTAAAAAGAATAATATAAGATATACTCCTAATGTACAAGCAAAATAAATCCCGGTTTTAGAAAACTTAACTTTCTTGATTTTTTCTTTGTAAACAGTAAGGATTGGGGTACTAAATAGAAAACAAAAGAAAAGTAAAACGAAATAATTTTTCAAATAAAATAAGAAAGAAGAGTCAAATAAGTTCCCAGTAAGTCCAAAGAATACTTTACTATAAGATAGTAAATGAGATATATCTTCTAGTCCAAAAATCATCCAACCAATCATAACAAAGAAAAACATATAGATTCTTGCTCCCCATTTTGGTAAAGATTGAATTTGTTTTTGAAAGAAATATTTTTCTAAAAATAATAATATTCCATAATAAATTCCCCATAATAGAAAATTCCAAGATGCTCCATGCCATAATCCTGTTAAAATCCAAACAACAAATAAATTTCTAATAGGATGCGTTTTATTTCCTCCTAATGGAATGTATACATAATCTTTAAACCAAGAAGAAAGGGATATGTGCCACCTTCTCCAAAATTCCGTAATGCTTTTTGAAATATATGGATAATTGAAGTTTTCTAAAAAATGAAATCCTAACATTCTACCCATACCAATTGCCATATCACTGTAAGCACTAAAATCAAAATAAATTTGAAAGGTAAACGCTAAAACTCCTAACCAAGAAGTCATCATCGATAATTCTCCTGTAGGAATTCCTTTTATGGTTGTCCAAAGAAGTCCAATTTGATTCGCAAGTAAGACTTTTTTAAAAAGGCCTCTTAAAAAACGCATGATTCCTTCATTAAAATCTGAATAAGAAATCTTTCTTTCTTTTAACTCTTTTTCAATGGTTTCATATCTTACAATTGGTCCTGCAATTAACTGAGGAAACATCGAAACATAAGTTAAATATAAGCCATAAGAATCAGCAGGTTCTACTTTTTCTCTATAAACATCCATTACATAACTTAATGTTTGAAAGGTATAAAAACTAATACCAATCGGTAAAGATAGTTTGAAAAGTGGAATACTGGTATGAAAGAGCTGATTGATATTTCCAATCAAGAAATCACTGTATTTAAATATTCCAAGCAAACCCAAATCAATGATTAAAGACATCAAAAAGTATTTCTTTTTATGAGAAGGATTCTTTTTCATTTTACCCACTAAAATATAATCCGATAACGTGGTAAAAAGCATAAGGAAGATATAAATAGGTTCTCCCCATGCATAGAATAATAAACTAAATCCTAATAGAAAAGCATTCTTATAACTTTTTTTCGGTAACAAATAATATATGAAAAAAAAGATTGGAAAAGCAAAAAAGAGAAATGGAATACTAGAGAATACCATTTCTAATGATTCTCCTCAATTGCTTTTAAAACTTGATCCGATTCATTTGAAACAATGTAA
>CAMNAC010000040.1 GCA_946530475.1 uncultured Mycoplasmatota bacterium | reverse complement strand
TTGACTTAGGAGCAACCAATACTTATCGTTATGTCAATGCAGCAAATGTATATGCGAAAGGAAAAGCTGATGGTGATATCAAACATACAATTAGAGTATGGCAACCACAATCAACAAATGGCACAGATGATTACAAAATATATGTTGTAGTAGATGGTGTTACATTGTATTCAAATTGGGCTAATAGTTTTGGTTCAAAAACATGGACTTATTAATTATAATTATAGCTACACAAAGTAGTCGTTTATATAATTGATTCTAATAATACAAAAATATAGATTTAAGACTTCATTTGAAGTCTTTTTCTTTCATTGTTTATTTTAAATAGATATGTTAAAATGAAAGCAAGGTGGTTTTATGCAAAGATATTTTTGTAAAGGAAAAAAAGGAAATGAATTCATATTAGAAAAGTCAGATTACTTTCATATTGAAAAAGTAATGAGAATGAAAGAGAAAGATCAAATTGAAGTTGTTTATAATAAAGATGTTTATTTATGTGAATTAAATAATTTTCATGTTTTCCAATTAGAAAAATTAGATAAAAAAGAACAAATCGAGCCTGAAATATCTTTAATTATACCATTATTAAAAGAACAAAAAATGGATTATATTTTACAAAAAGCAACAGAACTAGGAGTAACTCGTATTATTCCTACTGTGATGGAGCGTAGTATTATAAAAGTGACGGAAGAAAAAGAAGAAAAAAAATTGATAAGATGGACAAAAATATGTAAAGAAGCAAGTGAACAATCTATGAGAACACAGATACCAATTATTACGAAAATTCATCATTTTCAAGATTTTCAAAATTTAGAAGGTGTCAAGTTTATCTGTAGTACGAGAGAAAAAGAAAATAATATTAAAAAACTTCTTACAAAACATAAAAATTGTGATAAAATGTATATAGTAGTTGGTCCTGAAGGAGGACTATCCGAAAAGGAAGAGGCTAATTTAGTAAAAATGGGATTTGTCCCAGTTTCTTTAGGAACTCGTATTTTACGTGTTGAAACAGTTCCTCTTTTTTTACTAAGTATAATTAATTATCAGAATATGGAGTGACCTATATGGAAGATGTAATGCAATATTTAAATGAAAATCAAATGTTATTTTATGTAATAGGCGTTTGTATCGTTCTAGCAATTATCATTATTTTATCCATGAAACTATTTTCTCATAAAGAAACTCCTATTACTGATAAGGAATTGAACAAGAAGAAAGAAGAATTATTGGATAAACTGAATGGAAAAGAGGATACTTTAGAAAAGAACACCACGAATGTTCAACCGATTCATTCAGATGAAATCAAAAAAGAAGAACCAAAAGAAGAAATTGAAGTTTTAAACTTAGAAGATAGCAAAATGGAACAATTAGATTCTTTATTAGAAACAATGCAGAAGGACTTGGAAAAAGGAAGTAAACATACTCCAGAATCTTTTGAAGCATTTCAAGAAGAAAATGCAATTATAAGTTATGAAGAATTAAAGAAAGCTGCAGAAAAACAGGAAATTGAAGATGACGAAAATATTCCGGTTATCATGAGTGTTCACGAATTAGAAGCTAGAAATAAAAAACCAGAAGAACCTGTAAAACAAGATATTATAGAACCTGCAAAAGAAGAAAGTATTAAAAAATTTAAAAATACTGATTTTATTTCACCAATTTATGGTAAAATAAATACCAATCTTGATTATCCAAAGATTCATTCTTTTAAAGAAAAGACTGCCTCAGAAGTAATTCAAGATCATATTGAAGAACATAGTTCAGAAGAAAAATCAATTTATGTAACTGAATTAGAAAAAGAACAAAAACAAAATGAAGAATTTTTGCAGGCATTAAAAGAATTTAGACAAGATTTATAATAGGCCATTGGCCTATTTTTTAGGAGGAATAATATGAAGTTTTATATTGAAACCTTAGGTTGTAAAGTTAATACTTATGAAAGTAATGTAATGAGTGAAGAATTAAAAAGAGAAGGCTTTTTAGAAGTTTCAGAAGCAGAAGCAGATGTTTGTATTTTAAATAGTTGTACTGTTACCAATGGTTCCGATAGTAAAAGTAGAAAAGTGATTCGTTCCATGAGAAGAAATAATCCTCATGCAATTATTGCGGTGGTAGGATGTTATTCTCAAATAGAAAAGGAAAAACTTCTAGATTTAGGAGTACAAATTGTGATAGGAAATAAAGGAAAATCAAAAATAGGAACTTTTATTAAAGAATACGTAAAGACAAAACAACCAATTGTATATATTGAAGATTTAAGGCACACTGATTTTGAAACTATGAAATTAAATAATTTTAATCGTACAAGAGCATTTGTTAAAATACAAGATGGATGTAATAATTTTTGTAGCTTTTGCATTATTCCTTATGCTAGAGGAAATGTAAGAAGTAAAAATCCTAGAGATGTGATGGATGAAGTAAAACAATTAATAAAAGAAGGACATCATGAGATTGTATTAACTGGAATTCATACAGGACACTATGGTTCTGAATTAAAAGACTATCATTTTATAGATTTATTAACTGATTTAGTAGAAGTAGAAGGGTTAGAAAGATTACGTATTTCTTCCATTGAATTAAATGAAATTACAGATGAAGTAATTAAACTCATGGGAAAAAAACCTATTCTTGTCGATCATATGCATATTCCATTACAGTCTGGGTGTGATAAGATCTTAAAAAGTATGAACCGTAAATATGATATGGAATACTTTAAAAAGCGCATTCAAAAAATAAGAAAAGTGAGACCTAACATATCCATTACAACCGATGTAATCGTAGGGTTCCCTGGTGAAACAGAAGAAGATTTTGAAGAAACATTAAGAAATATTGAAGAATTAAAATTTTCAAAAATCCATGTTTTCCCTTATTCTAGAAGAAAAGGAACGAAAGCAGATCAGATGGAAAATCAAATCAAAGAAGAAGTGAAAAAAGAAAGAGTTCATCGACTAATGGAACTATCGAAAAAGCTAGAAATTGCATATATGGAACAATTCTTAAATCAAGAAGTAGAAATGATTCCGGAAGTTATAAAAGAAGGTTATTTAATTGGGCACACGGGGAATTATTTATTAGTGAAAGCAAAAGGAAATAGAGAAGAACTCCATAAAAATAAAAAAGTAACGATTAAAGAAATAAATTATCCTTATTGTTTAGCAGAATAGTTTACACAACTTTACAAATGCAAAATTGACTTTTATTTACATTCATAGTATATTGAAAATAGATTGAGGAGGATTATTATGGCGAATAAAAAACCAGTTACTATGACATATATTGCAGAACGATTTATGAAAAAGAACAAATGGAAACTTGTCACAGCTGCTATTTCTGCTGCGATTGTTTTAGGAGCTGTTCATAGTAATGTCTACCATAAAGATCTTTATGCAGGAGATTATTATGATAATGTATCAGGAGAAATCAAAAGAACAAATTCTTTGACTATGGAAAATTTGATTTCCTCATTAAAAGACAATCAGCCAGGTTACAGTGATGAAGTATATCGAGCAGCAGCAGAAGATCAATTTAGTCATTTTTCAACTCATGATGGAGAATTTAAAAACTTTGATGTAAAGAAATATTTAAATCAAGGATATGAAATATCCGATAACAAAGAATATGATATTGTTCTACCATCAAGTGAAGAGATTGCGCAAGGACAAACAATTACAAAAGAAGAAAGCAAAGCAAAATAAAGTTGAGAAACTCAACTTTTTTCTTTACCCGAATATTTGTTTGTGTTAAAATGAAAATACAGGTGATTTTATGAAACCATATATCAAAGGAACTTACAGAAAAAGTATTTTTACATCACCCCAAGGATTTGTCATTGGGCTTTTTAAAGTACGAGATACCAATGACGAAGAAATGGCAAATTACCTCAATAAAACCATTACATTCACTGGATATTTTCCAGAATTAAAAGAAGATGATAGTTATCTTTTTTATGGCGAACCTTTTGAACATCCTAGATATGGTTTTCAATATCAAGTAGATTCATTTGAACATGTGAAACCTGAAGATAAAGATGGAATTATAGAATTCTTATCTTCTGATTTATTTCCAGGAATTGGAGAAAAACAAGCAAGTAAAATAGTAGAACTTTTAGGCCCTAATACCTTAGATATTATTCTACAGCACCCAGAACAATTAGATTTAGTTCCAAAACTTTCCAAAAAGAAGGCAGAACAAATTATAAAAACTCTAAATCAATATGAAGAAAGTCATAAAGTAATTGTATATCTAACAGATTTAGGATTTGGAATGAGAGATGCTCTTTCTATTTATAATTTATATAAAAAGGATACCATTTCTAAAATAGAGCATAATATTTATGAGATGGTTGAAGAAGTAGAAGAATTAACATTTAAAAAAGTGGATCCTATTGGACTTCATTTTGGAATTGAAAAAGATGACGAAAGAAGAATAAAAGCTTGTATTTTATATAGTATGATGGAATTATGTTTTCAAAATGGGGATGTATATCTTTACCCAAATGAAATCAAAGAAAAAACAGCGTTTAATCTTCATTTAGATGCAGAAGAAATTGACTTTTCTTCTTGTTTAGAAGAATTGGTAATAGAAGACAAAATCTATGTAGAAGATGACAAATATTATTTGATTCAGTTTTATCAAGCAGAGATGAATATTGCAAATAAAGTGAAAACATTATTAAAAAAACCTCCTATGAAATATAAAAAATTAGATGCACAGATTGATGCACTAGAAAAAGAACAAGGTATCTTATACAATGAGAAGCAAAGAGAAGCAATCAAAAAGTCGTTAGAACAAAATATTTTAATTATTACTGGAGGACCCGGAACAGGAAAAACAACTATCATTAAAGCGATTGTGGAACTCTACCAATCTCTCAATCATTTAAATTATGATGGACTAGTATCTGAAATTGCTCTTTTAGCGCCAACAGGAAGAGCTAGTAAACGTATGAGTGAAGCTACCAATTATCCAGCAAGTACCATTCATAGATTTTTAAAATGGAATAAAGACTCTAATGAATTTCGAGTAAATGAGGATAATAAAGATCATAGTAGGTTTATCATCGTAGATGAAGTTAGTATGATTGATTTGGAATTATTTGATAGTTTATTAAAAGGATTAACGAATCAAATTCAATTAATCTTAGTTGGGGATTTTCATCAGTTACCAAGTGTAGGTCCAGGTCAAATCTTAAAAGATATGATTGAAAGTGATGTTATAGATACCATCCATTTAGATTTTTTATATAGACAAGATGAAAATTCTTATATAACAACTTTGGCACAAGAGATTAAGAATAATGATTTAAGTGAATCTTATCTAAAGACAAAAAGTGATTATCGTTTTTTTTCATGTCAAGCATCTTCTATTAAAAAAAATCTAAAACATTTATGTGAACAAGTAAAAGAAAAAGGATATGATTATAAAAGAATGCAAGTAATGGCTCCAATGTACCGTGGAGAAAACGGAATTGATGCTTTAAATAAAGAATTACAAGATGTGTTTAATCCAAAAAGTGAGGAAAAACAAGAACTTGCTTTAGGAGAAGTAATTTTTCGTGAGCAAGATAAGATTTTACAACTTGTCAATATGCCAGATGATAATGTGTTTAACGGAGATATTGGTTATATTTCCAATATCATTCCAGCAAATAAAAGCGACAGTAAAAAAGCAGAAATCTATGTTAATTATGATGGAAATGTAGTGAAATATTTACCAAAAGATTTTTCTAAAATTAGACATGGATTTGTGATTACGATTCATAAGTCACAAGGAAGTGAATTTGAATTAGTGATTATTCCAATTTGTAAATCCTATTACAGGATGCTTTATCGGAAACTAATTTATACTGGTATTACAAGAGCGAAAAAGAAATTAATTCTAATTGGAGAGCCAGAAGCATTTTTATATAGTGTTCAAAATGAACAAGAAATAAAAAGAAAAACATCATTAAAAGAAAAACTAGAGTTATGAATAAAAAATGGTTATTTGTATAAAATAAAAATGTATGGTTATTCCATACAATCATAGATTCTAGAACATGAGGTGAAGTTATGAGAATGGCAAGAGACATTGCGATGGTTGCGGTAGGAGCCGGAGCAGTTTTAGCTTATCAAAAATATCAAAAACCAATGATGAAACAAATGGATAAAATGAGAAAATCAATGAGTGAAACACTAGATGATATGATGTAGAAAAAAGTCCTTTAGAGGACTTTTTCTAATGCAAAATTGACAAGGAAAGAAAAAAGTAGTATATTGAAATTCCGTGGCCCAAAGGAGGCAATTGTATGGAAAATGACGGAAAACTAGATTTATATTATCATGCATTTTGTTTGATGAAAAAAGCATTTGAAACGAATAACATGAAAGATGATGTTTACAATGCGTTATTAGAAAGTGCAAAATTTTTATGTTGTGACGAACTAATCTTATATCATTTGGAAGATCATCAATATGAACCTCTTTATGGAAGTGAACAATCGCTAGATAATAGAGAAATAAGAAGTTTGTTAAATATCTTAAAAGAAATAAAACAAAATAATCAAAATGATTATATAAAGTTGATTCAATTTTTAAATCAAAAGTCTTATCCTAAAAAAACATATCGCCGTTTGCAAACAAAGAATGAATATACTTTTTTACCAATTGTTTTACACAACAACAGTAAATATTTGCTAGTAGCAAAGAATATTGATATTATTTCAAAAGAAAAAGTGGATCAAATATTATCTATATATTTAGAAATATTACAAATTGTATTAGAAAGATTAGAAGTATATACGGAATTAAGAAAACAAGGAATTAAAGATTCTTTAACAAATTTAGGAAATCGATATTCTTATGAAAAAAAGATGAAAGAAATGATAAGAGAGAATAATCATACATTTACATATGCATTAATTGATTTGTTTCGTTTAAAATATATCAATGATAACTATAGTCATGCAACTGGAGATTATTATATTCGTTTATGTGCAAAATTATTGGAAAAATACTTTCCAAAATATCATTTTATAGAAGATGACAATTGCAATATTCATAGAGTAGAAACAGGAAACTATATCTTCCGAATAGGAGGAGATGAATTTGTTTTAATTACAAACCTTTCTAAAGAAGAAGTAAAAACGAAATTAGAATATGCAAAAGAAGAAATGCATGAAGTTTTAACATTTAAAGCAGAGAACGAACAAAACCAAAAAGACACTTATCGTGAAAAGCTAATCTCTGAATTAAGTGAAATAAAAAACAATATAAAAACAGATGCTTTTAATAATTCTAAGGAAAAATATCAAGACTTAGAATTGGATTTAAATTATGGAATTGTAAATAGTGAACATATAAATGAAATAGATGAGTTTTATCGAATTGCAGATTCGAATCTATCAGAAGATAAAAAATTAATGTATCAAGTAAAACATATTGAAAGAAGAAATTAAAAAAAGACTAACTATTTAGTCTTTTTTTATGTATAAAGAAATTATATTTGTGAAAGGCAATTTAAAATCTTGGTTCGGATTTTTGTAAAATACAATTTTACAGGATTGACTAAAATATAATTCTTTATACATTCATATTCTATCATGAAGAAACATTCTCGTCAAGTGAATTTACTTTTGAGTAAACGCAGCCACAATAGTTTTGCCTGTATAACTGATATTGTCTAGATAGTTCAATCGATCTTTTATAACCGTTTTTTTTCTTTAAATCTGCATATAAATACTTGATGGAATATTGTTTTTCTAATTCTTCACCAATTTCATTAATCCAGGTTGCATTTTTATATGGGCTTATGGATAGAGTAGTAGTAAAGTAATCAAATCCTTTTTCTTTAGCCACTTTTGCACATTCTTCCATTCGCATTTTGTAGCATTTAAAACATCTTTTACCACCTTCAGGTTCTTTTTCTAGACCTTTTGCCAAATCAAAGAACACGTTTGGATCATAATCCCCTTTGATAAGAGAAACTGGATACTTTGTTGGTAGATTTTCAATTAATCGTTTTTGTTCTTCAAAACGTTTTTCAAATTCCATATTTGGAGAGATATTTGGATTATAGTAGAATACTGTAATTTTAAAATAATTAGAAAGATATTCTAATGTATAACTACTACAAGGACCACAACAACTATGAAGAAGTAGAGTAGGTGTTTTTTTCCCATCTTCTATTTCTTTTAAAATCTGGTCTAGTTTTAACTGATAATTTTCTTTCATAGAATCATCTCCAACACATGTATTGTACCATATTTTTAAGGGATATGATATAATGAATTTGAAAGGAGGGGATTCAATGTACTTTCCCATTCATATCAAAACAGAATATAGTTTATTAGATAGTATGATTCGAATT
>CAMNAC010000039.1 GCA_946530475.1 uncultured Mycoplasmatota bacterium | reverse complement strand
GCTGGTTGTACTTGAGGTACTTCTGGTGTTTGAACTGGAGTTCCCATTGTTACTTGTTGTTCATTATTATCCATAATTATAACCTCTCTTTACTATTATGTATTCATTATATCAAAGATTTTGACAAAAAAAAAGAGAAAATCAAAAAATCATTTCCCTATTCTTTTAACAAGGAGTATCTTCTTCACAAGAACTTCCTTCATCTTCTAGTAATAAACTCAAAACATTTTTAAATTTTGTTTTGGTTTCTTCATACATTTCATCCGTTATTTCTTGATAAGCATCTGTTTGAGACTCACTAATGCCTGTTTCTAAACCTTTTGCTTCTCCCTTTAAAACAGTAACAATATTTGGAGCATAAATTCTTTTTTCTCCAGTTGATACTTTTTCTCCAGATTCTTTGGTTAAAGTATAATCAGAAAGAACTGAATCTAATTGAGTAAGCAATTTTTTGTATCCTTCGCTTCCCTCTTTTGTTGTTTTAAGTTCTCCATTTTCATCTATAGAAATTGTGTCTCTAATATCTAGTACATCAACATAATAGATACGAGCAATTCCTAAGTTTTTTGATGTTAGAACTAAATCCTCAATGATACTTCTACACCAAGGGCATGACTTAAATCCAAAATAAACCGCAAAAGTTTCTTTATTCTCTATTTTTTTTGCTAAATCTTCTGCACTGATATAATAAAATGGATTTTCTTTATCAATTGATACTGTACGGTATTCTTTTCCATTTTTTTCATTTGTTTTTCCATTTAAACTTTCATATTCTTTTTTAAACTTTTCTGCACTATTGATTTTTTCATCATAATGAGTTACAACTTTAAAAGTAAAAATACCTCCAATTATTACCACAATGAGAACTGCAAAACAAATCCATGATTTTTTCATTTACAACACCTCGTATTCATCTTATCTTTTTTTGACAAAAAATGCAAGACTAACTACATTTTTCTTCTAATGATAAAGGGATTTTATAAAACATCATTTTACCATTTTCTTCATAAGCTTCTATTTCTAAATGAAGGCCATTTTCTTGATACATCTTACAACTTTTTGAATAATGATCAATATTAAAATTAACAGTTTTTAAAAAATTATCCAGTGTGATAGGGCCTTCTTCATAGGTAATCCGCTTTACCTCTTTTTTGGTATCACCATCTGATTCATATAAAATACAATTTAATTTTTGATATTGCGTTTGATTTTCTTCTCCACAATAAGTAATATTGGAAATATGAATCGATGTTTTATTATCGTTATAGGCAATCGTTCCAAACAAACGAAAGTTATCACAACTTGCGCTGATAGGTTTTAATTCAAAATCTTTCTCTTTTGGAAAAAAGAATAGAATGAAAAAAAGAATAAGAAGTGGAATCAAAAATAGAAAATAGTTTTTTTTCTTTTCTTTTTTTCTTGCTTCTCCATTTAATAAATCTTCTAAATTTACTTCATAATCTTCACAAATTTGCTTTAAAATTGCAATATCAGGAATATTCTTTCCATTTTCCCATTTACTAACAGCCTGATAAGTTACTCCATATTTTTCCGCAAACTTTTCTTGTGTGAGTCCTTCTTTTTTTCGAATCTCTTTAATCTTTTTTCCGATTCGTTCCTGATCCATAATTCACCTTCTATTCATAATGTTTCAAGAAACTCTCATATACTCCATCTTTTTTAGTCCCCAAAATACAGTTTAGATTCACATTATCAAGTGCTTTATAAATATTATAATCTACATTTGGATTTTCTTTTCTCATTGACTGAATTAACTTTTTCATTTCTTTTCTTTTACTCAAGCTTTCATTTTGAGCAACTTTTTCTGTAAATTTACAAGCACAATTAATAAACTTCAGTTGATTAAATTTTACCCACGATAAAATAGATTCTTCTTTTATAAAATACATTGGGCGAATCAACTCTAATCCTTCAAAATGATCACTATGTAATTTAGGCATCATTGTTTTAATTTCAGCCCCATAAAATAAAGATAGTAAAGTAGTTTCAATCACATCATCAAAATGATGACCAAGAGCTATTTTATTACACCCCAACTCTTTTGCTTTACTGTATAAAAATCCTCTTCTCATTTTGGCGCATAAATAACATGGAGATATTGGATTTAAATGGTTAGACACTTCAAAAATATCACTTTCAAACACTTCAATTGGAACATTTAGTTTAGAAGCATTTTCCACTATTAAATCCATATTCTTTTTTTGATATCCTGGGTTCATTACAACATAATGTGCATCAAATTTAATTTTTCCATGCTTTTTTAACTCTTGTATACATTTTGCGAGTAAAAAAGAATCTTTTCCACCACTAATACAAACCATAATTTTATCATTCTCTTGAATCAATTCATAATCTTGTACAGCTCGTACAAAACGACTCCATATTTCTTTTCGATATTTTTTGATAATACTTCTTTCAATTTCTTGATATTGTTCCATAAAGCACTTCCTAAACAAATCTATTTTATCAAAAAACAAAATAAATGTATAGAAAAAGAGATTATAAAAATAATCCTTTTTTCTCTTTCATTTCCAAGAATTCATATCCTAAAGAGTTCACTCTTTTTTGAATGTCTACTTCTTTTATAGAATCTCCTTGTATCAATGCTTCTTTCTTTTTTAAATTGACTCTACATTGAAATTCTTTTAATTCTTCTTCTACTTTCTTCGCACAATGTTCACAGTGCATTCCTTCAATTTTAATCACATATTTTTTCATTTTATTCTCCTTAACCTTAACGTATTCATTATAACAGAAAAACTACTAAATGTCATAGAAAGAGATGCCAACATAGGATGTAAAGTAATACTTGTAAACCCAGTCGCAATAAAAATCATAATGAAATTATAAAAGAAAGCCCAAAATAAATTTTGTTTCATAATACGAACTGTTTTTTTACTGATATCCATAAAGTCAAGAAGAAGATTTAAATCATTTCTTGCAAGAAGGACTTCAGAAGAATTTGCGGCAATATCCGTTGCTTCCACAAAAGAGACTCCTATATCTGAAGTGGTTAATGAAGGGGCATCATTCACACCATCTCCTACCATCATCACTTTTTTCCCTTCTTTTTGAAGCTTTTTAATTATCGCATTTTTTTCTTTTGGTAAAACGTTGGAAATAATATGAGAGATTTTTAGCTGTTTACCAACTTGATCTGCGACATTTTCATGATCCCCTGATAAAAGAATGATTTCCTTTTTGATAGAAGCTAACACTTTATTTGCTTCTTTTCTAATCTGATCTCCTACAGAAATAATAGCAAGTACCTCATTTTCATTTGAAAGATATACTACACTATATCCATCTTTTGTAAATAATTCCTCTTCTTTTTTATAAGGGTTTTCTTTTGAAAGAAGTTTGGAATTCCCTACAGCATACAATTGCTTTTGAATCACTCCAGTAATTCCTTTCCCAGAAATTTCTGTTGTATTCGACACACTTTTTAAAAGAAGTTTTCTCCTTTTTGCTTCTTCTATAAATGCTTTTGCGATAGGATGTGAAGAAGCTTGTTCCAAACTACAAACTAGTTCCAACACCTCTTTTTCTGGAATACTTGCTTTGATTTTATGAACTCTTAAATTCCCATAAGTAAGTGTACCTGTTTTGTCAAAAACAACTGTAGTAATTTGATTTGCTTTTTCAAAGACTTCACTTGATTTAACGAGAATTCCTTTTTTCGCACACACTCCTTCGCTTACGACAACCGCAAGAGGAATCGCAAGACCTAAAGCACATGGGCAAGAAACTACTAAAACCGTTATCGCGGGTAAAAGTGCTTCATTTCCAAGATAGAGGTGGATAAAAAATGTAAGGATTGATATTAGTATCACTCCAGGTATAAAGTAACCTGATACTTGATCTGTCATTCTTTGAATAGGAGTTTTCTTATTAGTTGCTTCCATAACAAGCCTTACAATTTCTGAAATTGTAGAATCTTTTCCAATTTTAGTAGCTTCATATTCTAATACCCCATCTAAATTAATGGATCCAGCAATTACAAAATCCCCTTTTTGTTTTTTGACAGGAATGGATTCACCTGTTAAAAATGCCTCCTCTAGATGACTGGAACCTTTTTTTATAATACCATCTACTGCTATTTTCATGCCTGGTTTTACAAGCAAAACATCTCCTTTTTTTACCTCATCAATGGAAACTACTTTTCCGTTTTTTAAAAGTGCATTTTCAGGGGTAATTTGTACTAAATCTTGAATGGCTTCTTTCGTTTTTTGTTTTGATTTTTGGTCAATAAATCTTCCTAATTTTACAAAATATAAAAGCATAATAGTAGAATCAAAATAAGTGTGATTCGAATGATTTAACATCAAATAAATACTATACCCAAAACTTGCGGTTGAACCTAAAAAGACCAAAGAATCCATATTGGGGTGAAAATGAATCAGTTTTAAAAATCCACTTTTTAAAATTGGAAATCCAAATATTATAAGAGGAATAGTTCCAAAAAATAAACACCAATTTTTGTAAGGAAAGAAAAAAAACATAGAAAGAATCATATAAACTAGTAAATAAGCTCCAAAAAAGAAATAAGGTTTTACAGAAATCTTTTTTTCTTTCCCGTCATAAACGCCTAGACTTTCATATCCAGATTCTTTGATAAAGCGTTCTAAATCCTGAATGGTTAATGAAGAATCATAAGTAATACTTGCTTCTTGCATAACTAAATTCACTGAAGCATCAATAATTCCGTCTTGTTTTAATAAGTATTTTTCAATATGAGAAGAACAGGCACTGCAGCTCATCCCACCTATTTTTAAAATTGTTTTCATATAACTCCTTTCAAAAAAGAACCAAAAAGGTTCTTATAGCCAAACACCAAACCATATTCCAGCAGTACTTAATATTAAACCTACTGCCCAAAAAGCTTTTACAATATCTTGTTCAGACCACCCTAATTTTTCGAAATGGTGATGCAATGGTGTCATCAAGAATATTTTCTTGTGGAAAAATTTAATTGAAATAATTTGTATAATTGATGCAAGAGTTTCTATGACAAATACTCCAGCTACTATAATTAAAGTAATTTCATGACTTGTTAAAATGGCAATACTTGCAAGTGTCGCACCAAGTGCTAGAGAACCAGTATCTCCCATAAATACTTTCGCAGGATGACTATTAAAGAACAAGAATCCTAATAAACTACCCACTAAGATAAAGCAAAAAACTGCAATATCTTCATTTCCTTTTGCCCAAGAAGCTCCAAAGGAAATGATTCCAAAAGCTAGAAAGGCAATTAAGGAAAGTCCTCCAGCAAGTCCATCTAATCCATCTGTTAAGTTTACTGCATTACTACTTGCGATCAATACGAATAGAATAAACACTCCGTAAAACCATCCCATATTGATATTAATTCCCAATGTATGAATATTTAAAATAGGATCTCCTCCACTTTTCATAAAAATAAAGAAGAAAATAACTGCAATAAACAATTGTCCTAATAGTTTCTGCATGACAGTAAGACCTTCATTATCATGTCGTTTAATACTTAAAAAGTCATCTAAGAATCCTAAAAATGCATAACTCAAAAATACAAATAAGACAATTAACAAATTCTCTGAAAACTTTATTTTTCCCATAAATAACAACAAAATTGAAGTTAAAATCGTTGGAATAATAAAGATTAATCCCCCCATCGTAGGGGTTCCATTTTTTTCTTTATGAGTATCTTTCAAAAAGACACTAACATTTTGTCTTACCTTTAATCGTTTTAACATTGGAATGATAACAAGTCCTAATAAAATAGAAGAAATAAATCCGATCATCAATGCTAATATTGCTTTTGCTAAAATAAGCATAATATCAACTCCTAGTATATTTTAATATCATTTCTTTATCATCAAAATGGGTTTTCACATTTCCTATCAATTGATAGTTTTCATGTCCTTTCCCTAATATTAATAGTATATCATTTTTTTGGCACTTTTGTATACCTGTCTCAATCGCTTTTTCACGATTTTCAATAATTTGATAATTCCTGTTTTTTAAAGAAGCGGTCATATCATAGAATATTTTTTTGGGATCTTCTGTTCTAGGGTTATCATTTGTGAATATCGCATAATCACAATAATCTGTTGCAATTTTAGCCATAATTGGTCTTTTATATGGATCTCTATCTCCACCACAACCTATTACAATGTATATTTTTCCTTTTGAAAATTCTTTTACCGTTTCAATTACTTTTTTTTCTGCATCTGGAGTATGTGCATAATCTAGCACAATTAAATTACCATGATAAGAAAATGTTTCCATTCTTCCTCTCGGCGCACGTATTTCAGAAATTACTTCTTTGTTTAGTTTTAAGATATCTAATACAATTAATACACAGACTAAATTCATTAAATTATGTTTCCCAAGTAATTTGGTATCATAACTTGTTTTTTCGTTATGAGATTCTACTGTAAACTTACTTCCTACATTCGATAACCGATAGGAAGAGATTCTATAATCACCTTTTTGAAAACCATAAGTAATGTTTTTATTTTGATCGAATAAAAAATAAGAAGCATAAGGATCATCTAGATTTACAACTGCATAGTTTACTTGATAAAATAATTGTTGTTTCGCTTTCGCATAATCTTCCATGTTTTTATGGTAATCTAAATGATCTTCTGTTAAATTACTAAAAATTCCTATTTCAAAAGGAAGGTATTCCACTCGTTTCATAGACAGTGCATGACTAGATACTTCCATTACAACATATTCCATATCTTCACATTCTAAAAGCATTTCATAAATATCCAATAATTCTGGAGTAGTATTAGGAAGCTCTTTTACAAACTCTTTTTTATAAAATCCAATAGTACCAATATAAGCACAAGAATGACCTAATAAATTTAATGCTTGCCAAATACAAAAACAAGTGGTTGTTTTTCCATTTGTACCAGTCATTCCAATTAGTTTTAAATGTTTGATTTTTTCATAATAATGTTCTTTTAAATAACTGGCTAAATATTCTCTTGTATCTGGTACCACTTCTGTTTCGATAGGATAATTCCCTCTTTCTACAATTACTTTTGATGCCCCGTTTTTTATCGCATCCATTACATAATCATGTCCATCATGATTTAATGTTTTGAGGGCAACAAAGAGATCTCCTTTTTTTACTTTCCTAGAATCTATTTGTATGTTCAAAAAAATCACCTCTATGATAATTTATGAAACTATCATTTTTAGGTGATTTTCTTAATTTTTTTGGTATTCCTTTATAAAAGACTCTACTACTTTTCTATCATTAAACGGAATCTTTTCTTCTTTTACAATCATAAATTCTTCATGACCTTTTCCAAGTATTAATAACATATCCGTTTCTTTCAAGAAAGAAATTCCTCTTTTAATTGCTTCCCTTCGATCTAATATGACATCATAATTTTTATAAGAATTATGTTCTAACATATCTTTTATAATTTGATTAGGATCTTCATTATGTGGATCATCATTTGTAAGAACCGCATAGTCACAATTCTTTAAGATTAGATCTGTCATAATAGGACGCTTTCCTCTATCACGATCTCCTGTACAACCAAATACTGCATATAAGTGTCTTGGGTGAAGTTCCATAACTGTTTTCAAAATATTTTCCATCGCATCAGGAGTATGTGCATAATCAATTAAAATGGTATTTTCATGAAAAGGAATCATTTCCATTCTTCCAACAGGAGCTTGTAACATTGGAAAAATAGATACAATTTGATCCATAGAAATTCCATATTCATGTAAAATTGAAATACAAGAAAGTGCATTATAAACATTGTATTTACCAAGTAATCTACTTTGTATCATATAATCTTTGCCTTCATATCTTACTGTAAAGTTTGTACCTTTAATTGACATATGGTCTTCTATTACCTGATAAGTAGATGGTGTAAAACCATAGGTGACATTTCTATTTTCTTTTAATAAATAAGTGTTTTTATAAGAATCATCATTGTTAACGATTGCCACTCCATTTTCATTTAATTGACAAAATAATTGTTTTTTCGCTAAAGAATAATTCTTCATAGTCTTATGATAATCCAAATGATCTTGCGTTAAATTTGTAAATAGAGCCATATCAAAATCAATTCCCATAACTCTTCCATAAGATATTCCTTGACTACTTACTTCCATCACAATCACTTTGCATCCTTTTTCATAAGCTTCCCTAAATAATTCATATAAGTCATACAAATCAGGAGTCGTATTGTTCAAAGAACGGACCTTATCTTTGATATAAAAACCAACAGTTCCAATATAAGCTGCTTTAATCTTTAAATGATGAAAAGCAGAATGAACAAAAAATGCAGTAGTTGTTTTTCCATTCGTACCTGTAATTCCAATTAATGTCATTTGTTTTCTCATTTCTTTAAACTGTTCTTTTAAATATTCGCTTAAATACTTTCTAGTATCTTTCACAAGAA
>CAMNAC010000038.1 GCA_946530475.1 uncultured Mycoplasmatota bacterium | reverse complement strand
CATCTAAGCGGGAAGCCAACTTCAAGATGAGTTTTCCCATTTTTTATAAAGTAAGTTCCCAGTAAGACTAACTGGTTGATAGGCTAGAGGTGGAATCGTAGCAATACGTTGAGCTGACTAGTACTAATAGAACGAGGATTTAATCCTATTGGTTATTTTCAATAACTAGTTTGATTAGATACACATTATCATGTTTTCAGAGAATTATATCTCTTTAAAAATTTAGTTAAATTAATTGGTGACGATAGCAATGTGGATACACCTGTTCCCATCCCGAACACAGAAGTTAAGCACATTTACGGCGAAAATAGTGTTAAGCTAAGATAGCGAGTTGCCAATTTTTTTTTTGCTTTTTTTACACATAATTGTGGAAAAATAATTTGATTTTGTAACATTTTTGGTTGTTAACAAAAGTTTTCCACAGAAATGTGTAAAATTATGTACATTTTCCACAAATCTCTTGAAAAAAAAGTTGAATTATGGTATATGATTTTCTTTTGAAAAATAGAATAAATCACTTGTTTTAAAAAGTGATATTTAATATAATAAGAAATAGGTGATGAATATGGAATATAAAGTAACTACTTATAATGAAGAAGAAACAATTGAATTGGCGCAGAATTTTGAAGCTGAAAAGTTTCCTAATATGGTTATTTGTTTAGATGGTGAACTTGGAAGTGGAAAAACTGTTTTCACAAAAGGAATCGCTATGGCGCTTGGTATCAATGAGAATATTACGTCTCCAACCTTTACGATCATCAAAGAATATGACGGAGAACTTCCTTTATATCACATGGATGTTTATCGCTTAGATGGACATGTAGATGGGATTGGAATTGAAGAGTATTTTACTAAAGGTGGCGTTGTTGTTATTGAATGGGCTGATACCATTCAAGATATTCTTCCAAAAGAACGTTTAGATATTAAATTCCGTGTTGTAGATGAGAATAAAAGAGTTATTATTATGACTCCACATGGAAAAAAATATGAAGATTTATGTGAGGCTGTATTATGATTTTATTCCTAGATACTGCATCTTCTTATAGGATTGTTTCCGTTTTTGATGGTACAAAAGAGATTATAACAAAACTAGAAAAAAATGATATTGACCTTTCTAGTAAAATGTTACCTTTGATTGAAAGTACGTTAAATGAAGCAAGTATCAAGCCTAGTCAGATTGATAAAATTATGGTAGTAACAGGTCCTGGTTCTTTTACGGGAATTCGTATTGGCGTCACTATTGCGAAAACATGGGCTTGGACTTTAAAGAAAAAAATCATTCCAATTTCAGAACTAGAACTACTTTCGACGACTCCTTTTGATGGAGATTATATCGTTCCTTACATTGATGCAAGAAGAGATTATGGTTATGCTGGTGTTTATGATCAAGAAGGGAATCTAGTTATAGAAGACTCTCATATTAAGAGAGAAACTTTATTAGAAAAATTACCAAAGAATAAGAAAATCGTTTTTGTGACTGATGATCAAATAGAAGTTCCTTATCCTATAGTAGAACCAAGTATAAAAATTTCAAAAATAATTGCAAAACATATCGATGATGAAGGTGTTAATCCTCATGAATGTAATCCAAATTATTTAAAGAAAACAGAAGCAGAGGAGAATTTAGAAAAGGGTAATTTACATGATCCACTCCGCGACTAAAAAAGATTTGGAACAAATAAAATCCATTCTATTGACGGAATTTCATACAAATGATTTAATTCAAGATGAAAGGACTTTTTATGAAGTATATGGTGATATGGAAGGATTCATTTGTTACAGTAATCTATATGATCATATGGATTTAAATTATATTTGGGTGGATGTTTCATCTAGAAGGAAAGGGATTGCCTCTAAATTAGTCCAAAAATTGCTTTTAGAGGCACAAAAAGAGAAAATAGACAAAGTAGTACTAGAAGTATCTGAATCAAACGAAAAAGCCATTCTTTTGTACAAAAAAATGGGGTTTGAAATCGTTTCAAAAAGAAAAAATTATTATGGGAATCAAGATGCCTTATTAATGATGTTAGAAATCAGGTGAAGTATGAAAAAAACATATATTTTAGCAATTGAATCTAGTTGTGATGAGACAAGTGTTTCAATTATTTGTGATGGAAAAGAAGAAATTGCGACAGTTGTTTTATCACAAATGGATACGCATGCAAATTTTGGTGGAGTTGTTCCTGAAGTAGCAAGTAGAATGCATATTGAAAATATTACTATGGTTTTAGAAGAATGTTTAGAGAAGGCAAACATGAAAATGGAAGATGTGGATGCCATTGCCATTACTTATGGACCTGGTTTAATTGGTTCTTTATTAATTGGTTTACAAGCAGCCAAAACACTTGCTTATCTATACGGGAAGCCTTTGATTCCAGTGCATCATATCGCAGGTCATATTTATGCGAATAATCTAGTAAAACCAATGGAGTTTCCTTTGATTTCTTTGGTTGTAAGTGGAGGACATACGGAACTTATTTATATGAAAGATCATTATTCATTTGAGAAATTAGGTTCTACTTTAGATGATGCAGTAGGAGAAGCTTATGATAAAGTAGCTCGTGTTTTAGGACTACATTATCCTGGTGGACCATTAGTGGATAAACTAGCTCATGAAGGAAAAGATACTTATTCACTTCCACTTCCATTAGATGATGACTCTTATAATTTCAGTTTTAGTGGAATTAAAAGTGCGGTCATTAATCTATCTCACAATGAGCATCAAAGAGGAAATGAAATCATTACTGAAAATTTAGCTTGTTCTTTTCAAAATCGAGTTGTAGAAATTCTAACGAAAAAGACGATGAGAGCTTTAAGAGAAAAGAATGTAAAACACTTAATTATTGCAGGTGGTGTTGCGGCTAATAAAGGACTAAGAGAAAAATTTACAGAGCTTTGTGAAAAAGAAGATATTGAATTAACGGTACCTGCGATGAAATATTGTACTGATAATGCGGCAATGATAGGAGCAGCTGGATATTACGCATATAAAATTGGAAGAAGAGCCGATTTATCTTTAAACTCTAAAGCGACTGATAGACTACAATAAATAGTGAGAATAAATCTTACTATTTTTTATAATTTATTGGTATATTATGTTATAATAAAAAAGGAAAAGAGAGAGCAGTATGATAGGAAAAATAAGATTTTTTATAGGATTATGGGCCTCTAAATTTTATCTTTGGATTAGTAAGTTAAGAGGGGCAGAAAGAGATGATAGAGCAGGATTACTTGCTTATCGTTTTAGTAATGATTTTATCAAACATATTAAAAAACCAAAATTAATGATTGGGATTACTGGAACGAATGGAAAAAGTACCATTACTAGTATGGTAAATGACTTTTTAACAAAGGAAGGTTATAAAGTTCAATACAATGATTGGTTTGCGAATGCACTTGCTGGACATGCAAGATGTTTACTTGATGCAGTCACAATTTTTAATCATCCAAGAGTGGATGCTGCTATCTTAGAATTAGATGAAAAAACACTTGCGAAAACAATGGCTTATGTAGATTTAGATTATTTGATTGTAACGAACTTATCAAGTGATTCTTTAAAGAGAAATGGATATCCTTCTTACATCGTATCTAAAGTAAAAGAAGGGTTTGATTCTTCTAAAAAAACAAAGATTATTTTAAATGCAGACGATCCATTATGTAGTTTTATTCCACATGAAAATCCAACCATTTATTATTCGATTGATCAAACAAAAAAAGGTTACATTGAACATAATGTGAATGATTTTCCTGTTTGCCCAAAGTGTTTTCATAAAGTGGAATATGAATACCAACACTATCGTCATATTGGAAAAATCAAATGTCCAAATTGTGGATTTCATTCTATAAAGGGAGATTATGTTGGATCAAAGATTGACTATGAGAAAAAAACATTTATCGTTACTCATGGAAAAGAAAAAGAAGAATATCCAATTATTTCCAATTCTTTATTTAATGTATTTAATGAACTTTCTATTATTGCGTTATTCTCTGATATGGGATATTCTAATAAAACAATTAAGAAAAATATGAAAGATGTCAAAGTACCATCTAGTAGAGAGAACTTTATAGAAGCTTACGGAAAAAAGATTGATTTACAAGTAGCGAAAGGTCAAAATGGAAGTTCTGCTTCTACCGTTTTTGAGCATATTTCTCATATGGATGATAATATGGAAATCATATTACTTTTGACAGATAGAGGCTATTTAAAAAGTAAGAAAGAGACCGTTACTTGGATTTATGAAACAGATTTCTTCTTTCTAAATAAACCAAATATCAAAAAAATTATTGTAGGAAATTATCTTGCAGAAGATTATAAAACCGCAATGATGTTAAATGGAATTCCAGAAGAAAAAATTGTGATTGCGAAAGATGATGAAGATACAATCAATTACCTTGATTTTGATGGGATAGATCGTATTATGATTCTATTTGATGTAGAATATATTACAGGTTCTTTAAAACTTAGAGATCAAATATTAGAAAAACTGCATGAAAGGGTGAAACAAGATGAAAATTGAAATATTGTACCCTGAACTTACCAATGCTTACGGAGACGGAATCAATATTAAGTATTTAAAAGAAATGTTTTCAAAAAAAGAAGTGATTCTTACTTCCATTGATGAAGAACCGTACTTTGTAAAACACAAAGTAGATTTGATCTATATGGGATCTCACCCAGATGAATATGATGATATTATTTTAAAGTCCTTAAAACCTTATATAAAGAAACTAAGAGAGTTAATTGAAGAGAATACACCTGTACTATTTACCGGAAATGCAATGGAATTATTTGGAAGTTTCATGGAAGAAAAAGGAATAAAAAAAGAAACTTTAAATTTATTTCCAGAATTTTCTTTCAAACGAAATAAAGAAGCAAGATATAATTCCATGTTTCTAGGGACATATGGAGATATCAAAATAGTGGGAAATCAAAGCCAAACTTCATTTATGTATGGTGATAATAAATATCCATTTATAGAAGCATGTGAAGATTGCATAGGAAGCAATCCTGATACGAAAGTAGAAGGAATTCATTATAAAAACTTTTATGCGACATACTTACTTGGACCGTTTTTATTATTAAATCCCTTATTTACGAAATATTTATTAGGATTATCAGGTTATAAAAAACCTTTGTATTTAGAATCTCAATTAATGAAAACCTATGAAAACAGATTATCCTTTATGGAAACAATGGAACATAAATACATTGGTCCAGAGTAAGAAATCGTGATATAATATTAAACGAAGGTGAATTATGAAAAATGTTTTTGAACAATATGAATCAAATGTAAGAAGTTATTGTAGAAAATGGCCAACTGTTTTTTCAAAAGCAAAAGGTTCTATGATTGTTGATGAAAATGGAGAATCTTATATTGACTTTTTCGATGGAGCAGGAGCATTAAATTATGGTCATAATAATGACTTTATCAAAGAAAGATTAATAAAATATATCGAATCAGATGGAATTGTGCATTCTCTTGATATGTACGCAAGTGCGAAAAAAGAGTTTCTTTCTTATTTTGAAAAAGAATTCTTAATTCCAAGAGGATATGATTATAAGGTAATGTTTTCAGGTCCTACTGGAACCAATGCCGTAGAGATGGCTTTAAAATTAGCTCGTAAAAATAAAAAAAGAAATAATGTGTTTGCTCTTATGGGAGCGTTTCATGGTATGACATTAGGAACTCTTGCTTTAACGACAGAAAAAGCAGCAAGAGAAGGGGCAGGAGTAACTTTAGAAAACGTTACTCATATCGCACCTCCTTATTACATGAATCATTCTTTTGATACATTAGGTTACTTAAAAGAGATTTTAGAAGATGATCATTCTGGAATTGATAAGCCAGCTGCCATTATTTTAGAAACGGTTCAAGCAGAAGGTGGAATATATCCTTTTTCTGTTGATTTTCTAAAAGGACTAAGAAATTTATGCGATCAATATGATATTTTAATGATTGTGGATGACATTCAAGTAGGTTGTGGAAGAACCGGACATTTCTTTTCTTTTGAAAGGGCTGGAATTGTTCCAGATATGGTGGTACTTTCTAAATCGATTGGAGGATATGGACTTCCTCTTGCGATGGTTTTAATTAAACCAGAATTAGATATATTTCATCCAGGAGAACACAATGGTACATTTAGAGGATTCCAACTTTCTATGGTTACCGCTAAAGCTGGATTAGAATTCTTTCAAGAGAATAAAATGGATCAAGAAGTGAAAAGAAAAGAAAAAATCATTTATAATTATTTGAATAAAGAAATCAAACCATTGTTAAAAAAAGATATGGAAATTCGTGGAATTGGTATGATTTGGGGAATTGATTTTAAATCAGGGAAACTATCAAGAGCAGTATTGGATGAATGTTTTAAAAATCATTTGATTATAGAGCTTGCTGGTAGAGATGACGCTGTTTTAAAAATCATGCCTGCTTTAACCATTGATGATGAATTATTATTAAAAGGATTGGAAATTATTAAAAATCAAATTAAGAAAGTGTTATAGAAATGAAAATAGAAAAAGAACATTTTGTTATTTCTTATACTAAAAATGAAAGTGAGTATATTCAAAATCTTGTTTCCTATTTAGAAAAAGAAAGCAACAGAATCCTTGATTTTTTTGAAATGAAAGAATTACAATATCCTGTAGTGATTACCTTCTGGGATGATTTAAATAAGTTTCGAGAGTTTTATAAAAAATCTGGGAAAATGATACAACCATGGTTAGTTGGTGTATCTCATTCAGATGAAAGTCATATTCACTATATTGATTTGTTGTCGTTAGAAGAAATGCAAAAATGTATGGGACATGAAAAGGATACTTTAAAAGATTTGTATTTATGTTTACTTCATGAATATGTACATACTTGCCACAGTGAATACAAAAATTATCAAGATAGTAGTATGTATGTAAATGAAGGGCTTGCCACTTATTTATCGAATCAGTTTGTGGAAAGAGAAACTTATCAAGTCTTATATGATGAAAAAGAACTAAAAAATGGAAATCGCGACTATTATGATTTTTATATGTTTATGAAATATATAATTGAAAATAATTCAAAAGAATATGTTCTAAAATTAATAAAAGATAAAAAAATGCAAGAAGATGATTTTCATAATTTATTTGAAGATTTTTCAAATTACTTTAATACGAAACAAAAGAGTATTTAAAACTATAACTCTTTTTTGTTTGCTTGTTTTCATAGAAAATGATATACTGTATAAGGAATGTATGAGGATGATGTAAGATGAATTTACTAAAAGTATTTGGAACAAAAAAGAAACCAAAATCACCATGGAAACAATATTATAAAAAAAGTGATTTAAAACTAGATATTCCAAATATATCGATCTACGAATATTTGAAAGAAAAATCGGAGGATCATTTAGAGGCTATCGCATTAGATTATTTAGGGAATCAAATTACTTATAAAGACTTTTTAAAACAGATAGACATTTGTTCTAAAGCTTTCCGAAATAGTGGTATTAGAAAAGGCGATGTAGTTACTATCTGTATGCCAAATACCCCAGAAGGAGTCATTAGCTTTTATGCCTTAAACAAGATAGGTGCGATTGCGAATATGATTCATCCACTATCGAGTGAAGAACAAATTAAACAATATTTAATATCTACCAAAAGTGTTATGTTAGTCATGATTGATGTTTGTTATGAAAAAGTAGCAGGTGTAATTAAAGAAACAGATATTTATAAAACGATTATTGTATCAGCAGGTTCCTCTTTAAAAATCTGGAAAAAATTAGGTTATTTAGCTACGAAAAGTTATAAAATTAAGAAGCCTTCTTTTAAAGGAGAATATACTTCTTGGAAAGAGTTTATGGCAAGTGGAATCAATTATAATGGAAGAACTACTTTTGAAACGGATGAGCACACTCCAGCAGTAATCTTACATAGTGGAGGAACAACAGGTACTCCAAAAGGAATTTTACTTTCTAACAGGAATTTTAATGCAATGGCAGAACAAATTAATATGGTAATGCCTAGACTAGAAGTAAATGATCATATTTTAGCGATTATGCCAATTTTCCATGGATTTGGGCTTGCTGTTTCGATTTGTTCTCCGTTAACATTTGGATGTACGATTCAATTAATCCCTCAATTTGAGGCTAAAACATTCGATAAACTATTGATGAGAACAAAGCCTCAAGTAATTGTAGGAGTTCCTACTTTATATGAAGCTTTATTAAATAAAGATAATAAGAAACTAGATTTATCAATGTTAAAATATGCGATTAGTGGTGGAGATAGTTTATCGGAAGAACTTGGTAAAAAAATTAATGTTTATTTAAAAGAACATGGAACAGATGTCACTGTTGCACAAGGTTATGGAATGACAGAAAGTACTGCTGCAACTGCTTTAGCAATTGATGATTATAATATACCAGGTAGTATTGGAATTCCATTCCCTGGAGATTATTATAAGATTTGTGAACCCCATACTCAAAAAGAATTACCATATGGGAAAACAGGAGAAATTTGTGTAAATGGGCCTACTGTCATGATGGGGTACTTAGACAATGAAAAAGAAACCAATGAAGTATTACAAATTCATGCAGATGGGAACCTATGGCTTCATACAGGAGATATGGGATATATGAGAGAAGATGGAATTATTTTCTATCAATCTAGATTAAAGAGAATGATTGTTTCTTCCGGATACAATGTCTATCCTTCTCAAATTGAAAATGTCATTGAATGCCATGAAGCAGTACTAAAGTGTACGGTAATTGGTATTCCACATCCATATAAACAAGAGGTTGCAAAAGCAATTATTGTATTAAAAAATGACTATAAAGAGAGTCACGCAATTAAGAAGAGTATTAAAGAATTGTGTGAAAAATATTTGGCACGTTATTCTCTTCCTTATGAGTATGAATTTAGAAAAAGTTTACCTAAAACTTTGATTGGAAAAGTAGACTT
>CAMNAC010000037.1 GCA_946530475.1 uncultured Mycoplasmatota bacterium | reverse complement strand
GAGATCAGTCATGATGAATTAAGGTGGTACCGCGGTTTTTCGCCCTTAGAAATCATGGCTTTTTTATTAGAAAGAAGGTATTATATGACAGTATATGAAGATTTGGAATGGAGAGGTTTAATCCAAGATATCAGTGATCCTGAATTGATTGAAAAATTAAATAAAGGAGGACTAACTTTTTATATTGGAACAGATCCAACAGCTGATTCTATGCACATTGGGCATTATTCTTCCTTTTTGATTTCAAAAAGGCTCGCTAAAGCAGGGCATCATCCGATTCTTTTAGTAGGAGGTGCAACTGGATTAATAGGAGATCCGAAACCAACTGCAGAAAGACCAATGATTACGAAAGAAGAAGTTCAAAAAAATATCAAGGGATTGAAATCTCAAGCGGAAAAAATCTTCGGATTTGAAGTGGTTGATAATTATGATTGGACTAAAGTTATTAATGTTATTGATTTTTTAAGAGATTACGGTAAATACTTCAATGTAAATTATATGCTTGCAAAAGATAAGGTAAAGTCTAGATTAGATGTTGGAATAACATTTGCAGAATTCTCTTATATGATTTTACAGGCATTAGATTTTTTACATTTATATGAAACTAGAAATTGTACCTTACAAGTAGCTGGTTCTGATCAATGGGGAAATATCACTTCTGGAATTGAATTAATTAAGAAAAAGTTAGGAAAAACTGCTTATGGAATGGTTATGCCATTGGTAACTGATTCTCAAGGAGTTAAGTTTGGAAAAACAGAAGGAAATGCTTTGTGGCTTGACAAGAATAAAACAAGTAGTTATGAATTATATCAATATTTAATTAATTTAGAAGATTCTATGATTATTGAATATCTAAAGAAATTAACATTTTTATCAAAAGAAGAAATTGAAAAATATGAAATATCAAACAAAGAACATCCTGAAAAAAGGGAGGCTCATCAAGCTTTAGCACGTGAAATTATAACCGATTTACATGGGAAAGAAGAATATGAAAAAGCACTTCATATCAGTGAAGTACTATTTAAAGGTAATATCAAAGAATTATCTGAAGAAGAAGTACAAGATGCATTTAAAGGAGTTCCTAGTTTTGAAATAAAAGAAGAAGAATCCATTATTGATTTTCTTGTACATCATCAAATCTGTTCTTCTAAAAGAGAGGCAAAAGAATTTGTGAAAGGAAATTCTATTTCCGTTAATGGTGAAAAAATAACAGATGAATCATTTATTGTAACCAAAAAGACTTCTATTGCTTCTAAATATGTGATTGTAAGAAGAGGAAAGAAAAAATATTTTGTAGGTTTATTCAATTAGAGACTTTTGTCTCTTTTCTTTTTATGATATAATAAAACTATGATAGAGGGTGTTGTATGAAAAAGAATACTTACATTGAAAGAATGAGCTATGAAAGCTTTATTTATTCTTTGAATAAAGCACATGAAATGAGTGGGAAGAGTAAAGTCGTTTTGTTTTTCGATATTTTAGGTAGTTATTTAAGTCATGGAGCTGATTTTGCAGATTATTCGATGTTAGGATTTTGGGATTTAAATAAGGAAGAAAAGAAAACCTATATTACAGATGCTAGAAATAGTGAATTAATAAAGAAATACAATGATAAAAAATATTTTCCTTTATTAGAAGAAAGACATTTATTTAATGAAAAATTCCAAAATTATTTACAAAGAGATTTCTTTTATATCGATGACAATTTTGACGAATTTGAACGATTTATCAAAGATCGAGACGAAATCATTGTAAAAACGAATTTAAAGAATGGAAATGTAAAAATTCAAAAAATGTTAGTACCTAAAAAAAGTGAGGCTTGGAAATTATATAAACAGTTAGAGAAAAATAAGTTTTCTGTAATTGAAGAAGTATTACAAGTACATCCTGAATTAGTGAAGTTAGCTGGGCCAGATCAAGTAAGTATTCATTTTACTACCTTGTATAAAGAAAATGATTCTTTCTTAATCAATGCATTTTTAAAAGTAGAAGGAGAAACTACTTTTGTCACTCCAATTGATTTAGATACTGGAAAAACAAAGGATGTTGGCTGTGATTCGGATTTATTATTATATGAAAAACACCCTATTACACATAAAAAAATAGAAGGTTTTAAAATCCCATATTTCAAAGAGGCTAAAGAATGTGTATTACAAGCTTCTAAGGAATTGCCAAGACTCCGTTATGTGGATTGGAATATATTAATTGGAGAAGATGGGCCAGCAATTATGTCTGCTACTCCATATCCAAATTATTCTTTTTATCAGTTTCCAATTCATACTCATCATAGAGGATTATTACCAATTATTGAAGAAATCGATAAATAAAAAGATTCTAAATTGGAATCTTTTTTTCTAAAGGGAGGTTCATTATGAAAACAATTTATATTTCGATTGCGAAAGAACCAGAAGATATGTCTTTTAATACTTCTAATTTTTTGATTGTTTCTAGTTTTTCAGAATTAAAAGATTATTTGAATGAAAGAAATATTCATTTGGAAGATTGCGATTATATTATTAAAAGTATCGAGGATGGTGCTGAATCAAATGCCAAAGAAATCCTATCCAATTTAGATGAAGTTGTCATCGATTTATCAAAAGAGTATGATTCTATCAGGCATGCACTTAATTATTTAGATAAACATGATTATTTAAAAAAATATCGTTTTGTTCTTTCTTCAAAAGATTATAGAAGTATTAATTATGAGGAATTACTGGAAATGAATCAATATATTACGAAAATAACAAAATATGTGAATCATTTTCAAATGTCTCCATTGGAACAAACGATTTTTGTATCTGATTTAGTAAAAGAATTAAAATATAAAGAATCCGATGAAAATAATTTGTCTGTTTCAAGAGATTTAATCGAAGTCATTCATCAAGATTACATTGTTTGTTTGGGATATTCCAATCTGTTTAAAGCAATCTTAGATCAATTAAATATACCAACTTCTATTATTTTTTATGAAAATGAAACAAACTACGGACATGCTGCAAATAGAGTTTACTTAAAAGATGAAAAATATGGAATTGATGGTTCTTTTGCATATGATCTTACTTGGGGTCCCAATGATAATACTAGTACATTATTGGATAATTACAATTATATTGCGATCCCAATTGAATTAGACTATAAAGTAAAATATCTTCGTGACGGGTACACAGTTAAAACAGATGAAAAAAAAGAATTTGAATGTTCTATCAAGAAGTATATTTCTCCTGAAGATTCTTCATTGGAACAATTACCTGAATTCATTCATAAAATGTATTATGAAGGATTGTTAAAAAAAGCGAACAAATTCAGTAAATCCTATAAAGTACTTTCTTTTGAAGATTATGCAGAAGAAAAAAAGATTGAATTGGATCAGATGAAATCATTTGATAAGATTCAATATTTATATGATTATTACAATCAATATATTAAAAATGCTTATATAGAGATTCCTAATGATGACTTTATGAAAGCTTTGTATTCTGCAAAAAGGATTGAAATGAGCCTTCGTTCAGAAAAAATCTTTCTATTAAGTGATCTCTCTGCAATTATGGAAAAAAGAATTCAATTTTTAGAATCTATTAAAAAAGCAAAAACGAAAAATGATATAGTGTTAGATTTATCTAAACTAGATAAACTATTAGCATCTGCTGGATTGAGTCAAAATGCGGAAATGTATGAAGAGACAAAAGAAGAGTTAGAACAAGAGTTGGAAGAATACTATAAGAAACCATCTGATGGATATGAACATCCATATTTAGAAAAAGATCAAGCAGTCATGGATTTATTAGCAAGCTTAAGAAAACTTGCAAATCAAGATACTGAGAATCCAGTAAAATCAGGAAGAAAGATATAAAAAAAGATTCCATTTGGAATCTTTTTTCTATCGGTTGTAGAATTCAACAATTAATGATTCATTGATATCAGCATTTAATTCGCTTCTTTCTGGATATCTTACATAAGTTCCAGCCATCTTAGATTCATCATAAGTAATGAATTCAACTCTGTTATGAATTGCTTCTAAAGCAGCTTTCACAGCAGGATGGTTCTTAGATTGTTCTTTGATAGCGATTACATCTCCAGGTTTACAACGATAAGATGGAATATCAACTTTTCTACCATTAACAGTAATATGTCCATGGTTAACTAATTGTCTTGCACCACTTCTAGTAGTAGCAAAACCAATACGATATACTAAATTGTCTAAACGACTTTCTAGTAATTTTAAGAAGTCTTCACCATGTACTCCCTTAAGTTTTCCAGCTTCAACAAAAGTTTTGTGGAATTGTTTTTCGTTTAATCCATACATGAAACGAACTTTTTGTTTTTCTTTCAATTGGATTCCATAGTTTGATAACTTCTTTCCACGGCTTTGTCCATGTTGTCCTGGAGCATAAGGTCTTTTTGCTAATTCTTTTCCAGTTTCAGTAGTTGAGAAACCGAATCTTCTTGATTTACGGTATGTTGAACCAGTATATCTAGACATAAATACCCTCCTTTTCATATTTACATATGTAGAGGTTACTTTGCCAAATAATAGGGTGTTTATTTTATACGGTCACTTTTGCAGCTTAGAAAAAGTTACTGGTATCCCAATTGGTAATAAACACGTTATTATTTTCAAAATAACGCTGCACTTCCATACGCAGTTTTAATTATATTATGAGTTTCTAAATAAGTCAATAAATTTCCCGTTATTTTTTCGAAAAAAACTTGATTTTATAGGAGAAAATAAAAAAATAGGAGATAAATGTCGGTTTTTGTGATATCATTATAATAGAGGTGATATCATGGACAGTATCATTTTAATATTTGTAACATTGTTTATTGTTGCTGTTGTGCTTGTGATTGTCGCTTTAAACTATATTCAAGGAAGAAAAAATCGTAAATATAGAAAACGCTTAGAAGAATTGGAAATTCAAAAGAATCAAATTGATGGAACTCCAATTATGCCAGAGTTATCAAAGATAGAAGCATTTTTAAAAAATGACAAAATAGAGACTTTATATAATCATTGGAAAAATGAATTAGATGATATTAAAAAGAATCAAATTCCAAAGATCACAGATATGATTTTGGATGCTGATTATTCTCTTTCTCAAATGGATTATAAAAGCACTTTATATAAGATAGCTAAACTTGAAATGGAAATTTATAAAGTTAGAGAAAATTCTGAAATATTATTGGATCATATCAAAGAAATTACAACTTCTGAAGAAAGAAATCGAGCAATTATTACTAAATTAAAAGCAACTTATCGTGAATTATATCAAAAATTCAATGATTCAAAAGGGGAGTATGCAGATATTGCAGATCCTATTTCTTTACAGTTTGAAAACATCGCGAAGAGATTTGAAGACTTTGAAAGAGTTATGGAAAACAACGATTATACAGAAGTTACTAATATTATAAAGGCAATTGATGAGATGTTAAAGCACATGACAGTTGTCATTGAAGAAGTTCCAGGAATTGTATTAATGGCAGAAAATGTTCTTCCAAAAAGAATTAAAGAAGTCAGTGATACTTATTCCCAAATGCAAGCCGCAAATTATCCTTTAGACTATTTAAATGTAGAATACAATATTGAAGAAGCAAATAAAAAAATTAGTGATATCTTAGATCGAGCAAAGGTACTAAATTTAGAAGATAGTTTATTTGAATTAAAAGTATTATTAGATTATTTTGATTCTTTATTTGCAGATTTTGATAAAGAAAAAATCAATCGAAATATTTATGAGGATGCGAATAAAGCATTTAAAGTTAGATTAGATAAAATGAATTCTTTAGTAGAAGATATTTTCAAACAAATTGATGATATTAATAAAGTGTATCATTTAAAAGAAGAAGATATGAATCTCCTTACAGAAGTACAAGGAGAATTAAAAACCTTAAATGCTGATTATAAGATATTACTAGATCATACTGGAAATAATACCTTTGCATTTTCTAAATTAACAAAAGAAATTGAAACACTTGCGAATCGTTTAGCAGTCATAGAAGATCGTCTAGATAATTCTTTAGATGCGATTGGTTCTATGAAAGAAGACGAAGTAAGAGCACGTGAACAATTAGAAGAAGTAAAAGGAATTTTAAAAGAATCAAAGAGAATGATTCGAGATTATAATTTCCCAGTGATTCCACAATCTTATTTTGTAGAGTTAAATGAAGCACAAGCTGCCATTAAAGAAATTGTAAGAGAGTTAGATAAAAAACCGATTACAATTAGTGTTTTAAATACGAGAGTAGATACTGCAAGAGACTTAGTATTAAAACTCTTTACTACTACAAAAGAAATGATGAAAACAGCTATGTTTGCAGAAATGGCAATTGTATATGGAAATCGTTATCGATCTTCTTATACAGACTTAGATAAATATCTAACCAATTCAGAAGTTCTATTTTATAAAGGGGAATACCAAAAGTCATTAGAACTTACAATTAATGCTTTAAATCGAGTAGAACCAGGTATTTATGAAAAACTATTAAATTTATATGGGAATTAGAAAAGTTCATTTTATGAACTTTTTTCTATTCTAATTATTATTGCGTAAATTCTTAAAAAAAAGTATAATAATACTTGGTGATTAGAATGTTTGAAAATTTAGGAAGCCGTTTACAAAATGCGATTGATAAAATGAGAGGTTATGGAAAAATAACGGAACAAAATATTGATGAAATGACAAGAGAAGTTCGTCTTGCTTTACTTGAAGCAGATGTCAATTATAGAGTAGTCAAAGAATTCATCGCAAATGTAAAAGAAAAAGCTTTGGGAGAAGAGGTCGCAAAATCCCTAAAGCCTGGAGAAATGTTTGTTAAAATATTAAAAGATGAATTAGTAGAATTATTAGGTGGAGAAAAAGCAGATTTAAATCTATCTGGGAATCCTGCTATTTTAATGATGGTAGGGTTACAAGGTAGTGGTAAAACGACTAGTATTGGAAAACTTGCAAATTATCTACGTAAGAAACAAAATAAAAAACCATTACTTGTCGCATGTGACGTTTATAGACCTGCCGCAATTGATCAACTAAAACAACTTGGAAAAGAATTAAATATTGAAGTTTACAGTGAAGGAAAAGGGAATCCAGTTGAAATCAGTAAAAATGCAATTCAATATGCAAAAGAAAATGGATATAATTATGTATTAATCGATACTGCTGGACGTTTACATATCGATCAAGAATTAATGGATGAATTACACAATATCAATGAAGCTGTAAAACCACAAGAAATTTTACTTGTTGTAGACAGTATGACTGGACAAGATGCTGTCAATGTAATTGAAGGATTTAACAATGAACTTCCTTTAACAGGAGCTATTTTAACGAAATTAGATGGTGATACAAGAGGTGGAGCTGCACTTTCCATTAGACATTTAACGAATGTCCCAATTAAATTTGTAGGAGTTAGTGAAAAAATGGATGGTCTTCAAGAATTCTACCCTGAAAGAATGGCAACTAGAATTCTTGGAATGGGAGACTTGATGTCTATAGTAGAAAAAGCAGAAGAAGCAATTGATCAAGATGAAGCGATGCGTACTACTAAAAGAATGGAAAAAGGGAAATTTGATTTGGAAGACTTTTTAAGTACTATGAATCAAATTAAAAAAATGGGTCCATTAGAGAATCTATTAAAACTGATACCTGGTGCTTCTAAAATGGGATTAAATCAAGTAAAGATTGATCCAAAAGATATGGCACATATAGAAGCAATTGTTCTTTCTATGACGAAAGAAGAAAGAAGACACCCAGAAATTTTAAAAGCAAGTAGAAAACAAAGAATCGCGAAGGGTTCTGGAAGAAGTGTAGAAGAAGTCAATCGTTTATTAAAACAATTTGAACAAATGAAACAAATGATGAAACAAATGAAGAATGGAAAATTCAAGATGCCTTTTTAAGGCAAATTACATATTCCATTTTCCTCCTTTTTCATATGATAGGTTAGAGGAGGGAAATCATGTTTTTTGGTAGAAGAAATTTCGGATTTCAAAATCAATGTTGTGAACCAAAATGTCCAATTATTGAGCCAACGATTAATAAATGTATAGAGAGGGAATTCTGTCATGAAGTTCCACATGTATGTCCAATCCATACACATATTATCAATAAACACATTTATAATCATACTTATACTCCTGAATATAGTTGTTCAGAAGAAAATCAAGTAATCAATATCGATAATGGCAGTTGTGCAAAATACATGAATAACTAAAAAGAGATTTTAATGAATCTCTTTTTTTTGTAAATATTCTTCTAATGTTAAATGGTTTTGAAAAATATAGGTTGCATGTTCAATTCCCACATAGCGATAATGCCAAGGTTCGTATTTAAATCCTGTAATTTTTTCTTTTCCTTTTGGATATCTTAAAATGAATCCATATTCATGAGCATGGTTTTTCATCCATGTAAACTCTTTTGATTGTTCAAATTCATTATAATCTTTATTGGATCCCATTACATCTAAAGATAATCCGGTTTGGTGTTCCGAGTGGCCAGGCATCGCACTACATTTACTTGCATAATCTTCTCCTTTTTCTTTTACATAAGAAGCATATAATTCTTCTTGATAAGAATAATTTCTATAAGCAGATACTGCAATAATCGAATATCCTTCTTTTTTTGCATCTTCACTTAATTTTTCAAATGCAATTCTTGCTTCATGAATCAAATATTTTTCTTGATTTGAGTAAGCAAGAGAGATAGCTTCTAATTGATTTGGAATAAAGTCTTCTTTTAATCTTCTCTTTTTATTCACTAATACAAGAATATCATTTGGGTTTTCTATTATCACTATATCCTCCTTTTTAAATATTGGAATATCTTTGAAAAAGAAAAACAAAATACACATTATTAGTATAAAAAAGTATAGTTTTTTAAATTGATTGAGATTCATTTACTGTAATGTTTCCAGAAAAAATGTCACTTAAGTTTCTACCATATAACTCTAAGAAATTTGCTTTTTGAATGTCGTTTTCAACCGTAATAGGAACTCCTTTTAATGATTTTCCATCTATTTGAATTTCAATGGTTCCAACTTCCTCTCCTTTTTTGATTGGAGCTTTTACGTTTTGTACTTTTATTTGATAACTTGCTTCTTTTTTCTTTTCTCCTTTTTTATTTAATAATGAAACTTCTCTTAATGGAATTAAGTTGACATATTTTTGTTTTCCTTTTTCTACTTCGATTGTGCCTAAAATACGATCTTTTGATAAAATGGTTTCTGTTTCATATTGAGCAAATGCATAATCTAACATAGACGTGGTTTCTGCATTTCTTGTTTTACTGTCTGGTTCTCCCATAACAACGGTAATAATACGCATTCCATTTCTTTTAGCTGTTGCGGTTAAGCAGTAACCAGCAGGTTCTGTATATCCAGTTTTTAATCCATCTACACCATCATAAAAACGTACTAGTTTATTGGTGTTTACAAGCCATATTTTTCTGTCTGTATTTTCTCTTAAGTAATCTTCATAAATAGAAGTATATTCTAATACTTTTGGATGGCTTACTAATTCTTTTGCGATTAAAGCCATATCTCTTGCGGAAGAGTAGTGATCACTTTCATCTAACCCATGTGGATTTTTAAAATTGGTATTTTGTAATCCTAAAGATTTTGCTTTTTCATTCATCATTTTTACAAACTCTTTTTCTGTTCCAGCAATATATTCAGCAATTGCGACAACTGCATCATTTCCACTTGCAACCGCAATCCCTTTAAATAGATCATCTACACTCATTTTTTCGTTGGTTTCTAAAAGGATTTGACTTCCTCCCATACTAGAAGCATTTTCACTGATTGTGACCATATCATCCCAATGAATAATTCCTTTTTCTACACTTTCTACAAGGAGTAACATAGACATCATTTTGGTCATAGAAGCAGGAGCTAATTTTTCATCTGCATTTTTTTCAAATAATACTTCTCCTGTAGAAGCTTCTATCATAATCGCACTTTTCGCATGTTCTGCGAAAGAAAGTTCTTCTGCATGAATGGAATGAGGAAAAAGAAAGAGTAAAAGAAAAAGAATTCCTAGTTTTTTCATAAATCACCTCTATTAAACAATATGAGAATAGAAAAAAAATATACAAAAAAA
>CAMNAC010000036.1 GCA_946530475.1 uncultured Mycoplasmatota bacterium | reverse complement strand
TTAATATTGTTTAACCTACAATACTCTAATACATTGATAAAGCCAATGACATTTACCCTAAAATATTCATCTGCATTTTCATCCTTTGAAATATCAACTTTTGCATTTGCTGGCAATAAACCGGCCAATACAATTACTCCTTCCACTCCCTTTTTAGGTAGTTTTTTGAAGTCTTCTTTTTTCGTCATATCAAATTCGACAAATTTCGCACCCATGTCAGTTAAAGTTTTACTTGTTTTTAGATTTCTTCCCGTCGCAAGAACTTCAGCTCCTTGCTCAATAAAATATTTTGTTGTGTAATGTCCAATAAATCCAGACGCTCCAATTATAATATACATATTAATCCCCCCATTTTTTCTTTAATGCTTTGCACACTTCTTCCGTTTCTTCTTCTGTCATATCTGCATATAGCGGAAGTCGAATCAAACGAGAAGCATACTTTTCTGTAATTGGTAAATCCCCTTCTTTATATCCATATTTTTGCCCCATTGGAGATAAATGTAATGGGATATAGTGAAATGGTGCAGAAATACCATTTTCTCTTAAATAACTGATCATTTCATTTCTTTCTTTTTCACTATTTAAAATCATGTAATACATATGCGCATTATGACTACATTCTTCTGGGATAAAAGGTCTAATAACTGTTCCATTTTGCTCATATTTTTCTAAAAATGAATGATACGTATTCCATACATGCATTCTTTTTTCCATAATTTCATCAAAACGTTCTAACTGTCCATATAAAAGTGCTGCTAAAATATCAGATGGAAGATAAGATGATCCGATGTCATGCCAAGTATATTTATCCACAAATCCTCTCATGAATTGACTTCGATTGGTTCCTTTTTCACGAATAATTTCAGCTCTTAAGAAGTTGTCTTCATCTTTTACAACGAGTCCTCCTCCTTCACCCATTACATAGTTTTTTGTTTCATGGAAACTATAACATCCAAAATCACTCATTGTTCCTGCTGGAATTCCTTTATAAGTAGATCCTACTGCTTGAGCAGCATCTTCTACCACGTATAAATGATATTTTTTCGCAATTTCATTGATTTTGTCCATATCACATACGACCCCTGCATAATGAACACAAAAAATAGCTTTTGTCTTATCTGTGATTTTTTCTTCAATTTTATTTGCATCGATATTTAGTGTTTTTGGATCAATATCTACAAATACTGGAACTGCTCCTCTTAAAGCGAATGCATTTACGGTAGATACAAAGGTATAAGATGGAGTAATCACTTCATCTCCTTCTTTTAAATTGCACAAAAGCGCTGCCATCTCTAGGGAAGCTGTCCCTGAATGAGTTAACAAGAAATTTGAATGAATCTTTTCATTAAACCATTCATTTACTTTCTTGGTATATTTGCAATCTCCACATATTCTTCCGCCTTCTAGACAATCTTTAATATTCTCTAATTCTTTTTTTGTAATCGAAACTTTGTTAAACGATATCATAACATCTCTCCTTATTCTATTTGCGTCTGATTTCCCTATATTATACATTTAATATAGGATTAATTCAAGTTTTATTTTCCTTCTTCTACCAATTCTAAAAAACGTTTTTTAATAGCCTTATTATAAGATTGATAGTGAAACGGATATTTTGTAATAAATCCATTATCTAAATAGTCTTTCATCATCGAATAAACCCCTTCTGTACTTCTTTCACAAAACAGTCCACTTTTTCCCTCTAATGATTCATAATCACTTACTTTCGTAGATAATATAGGACGATTTATAATCAAAGATTCTAAGAAAACAACAGGGAATCCTTCGTATTCAGAACTTAAAATCACTGCATCTGAAATAGCATAATAGGGATATGGGTTTTTCTTTTTCCCTAAAAACAGGATAACGTCTTCTAATTGATACTCTTTTACCTTTTCTTTATACTTTTTAGAATCTGGCCCATCTCCTATAAAAAGAATCTGAAATTCATAGCCATCATCTACTAATTTTTTGCTTGCTTCAATAATTCGCGATAATCTCTTTTGACTTTCTTCTTGTCTTCCAATATTCACAAATAAAGGAATTTCTTTTCTTTTGAATTCAATTGGCTCATTCGCCTTTTCTTCAATCTCTTTTCCATTGATAAAATTATTACATACCAAAGTATGTTTGAATTTTGTATAGTGTTCTTTTACTTCTCTTTCATTTTCTTTGGAAACAAAAACAACATTTTGAAATTGATAAGCTTTGATTCCATCAAAGAATTCCGTCATTTTTTCTACATTTTTTTCATATAAAATATAATAATTTGCATGAACCCATAAAGCAGTATTAGAAGAAGCCGCTAACGCTAAAAGAGCTCCAGGAATCGAAGATGTGGTAAATGATGCTGAAAAATCAAATTGTTTTTTTAATTTTCTTTTCCAATGGATCAATTTTAATCGGTTATATAGTTTTCTCCATGGTACGAATTTACTTGTGCTAATTTTATATTCTAATATTTCTACTTCTTTTGGAACAGAATCCAAAAACATTCCCTCTTTATGTTCTAGAATTAAAGTAACTTGATATTCTTTATAATCAATTTCATTTAATAAGTTAATCAATGCTTTTTCAATTCCACCAAGCCCCAAACTATAAGATGTTAAAAGAATCTTTTTCATATCCTCACCTATTTCAATTCTATCATAAAAAGTAAAAATAAAAAAGAGAATCACTTGAATTCTCTTGATTTAATATACCCAGGTATTACTAATAGTATGACAAGAATTTTATTAAAAAATCCTTTTGTGTTTTGAACCACTTCTCTTTTCTTTTTGTTTGTTAAATAAGAAAACAGAATAAAGTGTTTTAAAATATAAAGTCTTTTTTGAAATGGCATTCCCTTAAAGTTATGAAGAAACATTTCTCTAAAGTATTCATAATACCCATAAGGATTATTCAAAAATAGTTTCTTAATTCCAGCAGAATAACCTTCTTCTTGATATTCTCTTATCATAACTACTTCGTTTACTGGTAATAACCCATCATAAGATAAATCCATCTCATGATAAAGTCTTCCTTCTGTAACAAACTTTTCTTTTTTTTCTAATCTATGATGATACTTTTGTCTTTCCTTGGTTTTGAAAACAATGGTTTTATCTCCTGCAATTTCTAATTTGTGATACAAATCAAATAAAGTGTGAACATTCGTATCTGGAAATGTTGTTCCAATTAATTCTCCTTTTGGAGTTTCATTTAAGAAAAACATCCCATATACATTTTTTGGTAATTTTTGTTTTACGATTTTTTCATAAAAATCAGAAGCCATATAATCATCAGAATCACACTCTAACAAATATTCTCCCTTTGCCTTTGGAATGATTTCATTTAAAGCCTTCATTTTCCCTTGATTTTTTTGTTTAAAATAATGAATTTCAATTTGGTTTTCCTTTTGATATGACTTAATCAGTTCCTCAGTGTTGTCACTAGAACCATCATCCATAATAATCCATTCAAAGTCTTTTTTATGATTAGACTTTTTTAAACTTTCATATAGTCTTGGTAATGTATGAGCTCTATTATAAGTCGCGGTTAAAATACTAATTTTCATATTACCCCTCCAATAAAGAAATAATGGGTTCTAAACTTTGTGACTGGTTTTTAGAAGAATGATATTTTGGAAGTTCTTCTAAAATATTCTTCATTCCCTCATAGATTCCATCTTCTGAATTTTCAAAAATTCGTTTGGAAGAATAATCTTTTACAACTTCTTTTGAATCATTATCTGTAATCAGAATAAACTTTTTTAAAAGTTTTGCTTCATAAAGAGTAATTGGAGCCCCTTCATAAAAAGATGGAAGTAAAAAATAATCACAAGAAACCATATATGGATATGGGTTTTCTTTTCTTCCAAGCAAATGAAAAGTTTTCGATACTCCTTTTTCTTCAATTAGTTTTTCTATTTTTTCTCTTTCTTCCCCATCTCCTACAATGTAGCAATGGTGCATAAATCCATCCTTAATTAGTCTTGCATGTGCACGCACTAATCTGTCAATTCTTTTGGCATAAACTAAACGAGCAACGGTTAAAAAGGATGGCGTTTCAAAAACTTCTCTTATTTTCTCTTTCGAAAGTTTTTCAATTCTTTTTTCATCAATATAATTTGGAATCACTTCCATAGGAATATTTAGATGATATACTTTTTGAAATGCAAGTTTGTTTTTTTCATTCACAAAAACTAGTTTTTTATAATTCTGGTAATCTTTATGATTTCTTCTCTTTTTTAGTTTCCCTTTTAATCCATTTGCTTCATGAATACTCATATCCGTATGAATCCAAGCAATGGGATGTAATTCTTTATTTGAAAACAAATGTGTCATAGGCCCTTCTAAAAAAGAAATCACTTGATCAAATTCTTTTAACTGATATTTTTGAATGGTTTCTTTTTGAAATTTTGTAGAAGAAATTTTCAAAGAAATGCTTATTTTTTCTCTTTTTGAATAGTCTTGATAAGATTTTGAAAAAAGAGAATGAATTTTAATATCCTTTAATTCTTTTTCCAATTCTCCTTTTCCATAGAGAGTTAAAACAGTAATATCATATTTGTTTTTCAATGCATTCACAAGATCTACTAAGGTTCTTTCTGCTCCACCAGTATTCAAACTCGTAATACCAAATACTATTTTTTTCATGATATTCCTTCTTTCATTTGCTTGATTTTTTTATCATATAGATAGAACAATAAAACAATTACAATCATAACACTGGTATGAAAAAAGATATGTCCACTAAAAAGAGAAACTCCAAAACTATAAAATACACCGGTAGTTAAAACCAAATATTCAAAATCAATTTGGTTTCTGTATTTCCATCCAATGATAATTCCTTCAATGGATAATTTTAAAAAGTATCCAAAGAATAATATAAATCCAATGATTCCAAAGTTATACCATAAAGCAATTTCTTCCATTTCTAAAGTGAGTGCTCCCATATTACTTAAATAACCATTTCCAAATAGTTTTTTGACTAAATCAAATCCTTCTGCTTGGTACAAATAAGTATGATAATAAAGCTGTTGTTTACGCATATCTGTACTAACCCATTTTTCTTTTTCCGCGATATCAGAAAGATTGATAATGGCTTCTTGTTGATAGAAATTTAGCCCATATTTGTTTTCTTTTAAAATATCTTTTTTTACAAGTAAGATATCATATGCGATATGAATCACTTCTCCTGTATCAGGATCTATAATATCATCTTTTAAATCATCTAAATATTTAGCTCTATTTGTTCGATATTGAAATAAGAAAATAGTACCTGCTAAAAGAACAACTGTGCATAAACCCATAACAAGGTATTTCTTCTTTTCCTTTAATAGCAGCATCAGAAAATAATATCCTGCTAATGCAATAATTAAAATACTTCCATAAAAAGAGACTCTTGTTCCTAAAAAGAAACATAAATAAATTAACATCAATAAAGTTGTAATGCCAATTAGTACCTTATCTTTTCTGTTTTGAATTTGGGAAAGAAAGATACAAATACTAACAGTCATAGTACTTCCAAGCATTCCTCCACTGCTAAACCAACCTTTATTACCAAATCCTTCTAAATAAGTAGAAGTTCCTGTATTGGTTAAAGTAGAAATACCTAGCAAGATAAGAATTTCAATGTTCATATAAAGGAGCGCTTTTATTACGTCTCCATCAAAAAACTTTTGATAAAGAAACATAAGAAAAAATAAATATCCATAATGAAATAAATATTCTGCTTCATGAAAGACACTGCCATATGCGAAAGGAGTTAAATTCACTTTGTAAGTCCAAAGATGAATCAAACAATATAGGATATAAATTCCAAAATATGGAATGATTTGTTTGATAGAGATTTCTTTTTTCACAATTAAATATAGAAATACAATAAATGGAATTATAGGTCTTAAAATTGTAGAAATGGAAATTGATCCAATCTTTAAATAAGTTGCCCCTATATCTAGTAGTGGATGAAGTAAAATAAAGAAAAATAATACTTTTGAAATATTCTTTTTCATAGTTACCTCCTAAATAAAAAACTTAAACTCTTTAATAAAAATAGATTCATATGTCTAAAATAAAAATTCTTCATTCCTTTTTGTTTTAACCAAGAATTCTTTTTCCAATCAGGAAACAATTCATTTAAATGAAACCAAGTATCATTGATACATTCTTTTTTTAAGGATGCATCTTGTATTTTACAAATACGTTTATAAGAACTTCCTAACAATACTCGGATACAAAAGTATTCCAATGCTTCATCTTCCTTTTTTGAAGCGTTTTCAAAATGAGAAAGTGTTGTTCTTATCACACCAAAGATATCTTTTACTTTTTCATTTTGATGATTGGATAAAGAGTTTTCATACTGCACGTAGTGATACCCTATTTGATCAACATAACTATATTGTTTCATATAGCGAGCATAATGAAGAGTAAAAGGGATATCTTCATATCTCGTTCCAACCGGAAACTTAATATTATGATCTCTTATAATGGATAATTTATAGAGTTTATTGCAAACTAAAATTCTTCCATTTGCGATAAAATCTTCTTTAGAAGAAAAGCTTCTTCCAATATCTTCTCTTTTATGATTCGGGTACTCCCATACCAAATTACACTCTACTAAATCACTTTCATCTGCATAGATTCTACTGGATAATTGTTCAAACATGTCTTCTTCAACATAATCATCGCTGTCAACAAATCCAACATAATAGGAGTTTGCTTCTTTTAAGCCATAGTTTCTAGCAGAACCAAGTCCACCATTTTCTTTATGAAAAATACGAATTTTTTCTGGGAAGTCTTTTTGATAATCATTTAGAATTTCCCAAGTTTTATCGGTAGAACCGTCATCAACTGCGATAACTTCCATATCCTTTAATGTCTGATCCATTAAAGAATTTAAACATCTTTCCAATGTTTTTTCTACATTGTAACAAGGTACAATAACACTTACTAATTTCATAATTCACCCCTTAAGCTGTATTTTAATCCAAAGTTTTTTCAAAAATCTAGGGATCGTATTGCTTGGTATATAAGCAACAACATTTCTCTTTAACAATTCTTTTCCAAACTCTTTTTTGAATTCTTTGGGTAACCTTTGATACCAAAGAATCATAGTATTCGATAAATAACTATACCAAATTATTTGCTTTTCCTTTGTTTCAAAGTGAAAAGAATGATATTTATCATAAAAATACAACATATCATAAGCTCTTTTTTTCATTTTTTCTGGCGACACTTCATGAATAATACTCCCATCTCGTTGTACATAATTTAGCAACACATCAGAAATTGCAATAACTCTATCTGCCTTTTTTATTATCAGTGGTGTAAGCCCAAAATCTTCATGCGTTTTTCCTTTTGAATATTCAAAATGATTTTTTAAGAAGAAATCTTTTTTATAAGCATATAGCCAAGCCATTTCATAATCACATTGATTCTCAATAAAATAAATTAATGCATCTTCCCCTTTTAAATCAATAACAGGAGGAAGCTTTCCTTCCTTTACTTCTCCATTTATCACGTACTGAAAATGATATTTTAATAAATCTGGAGAAGTTTTTAAATGAGAAGAAATAATTTCTAAAGCATTTAGCTCTAAATAATCATCAGCATCTAAAAACAATAAATAATCCCCGTTTGCACGTTTTACTCCATAGTTTCTAGCATCTGATAATCCTCCATTTTCTTTATAAAAGGAAAGAAATCTTTTATCCTTTTCGGAAAATGAATTCATTATTTTATCAGAATGGTCTTTCGAACCATCATTTACCATAATAACTTCATAATTCAAATAAGTTTGATTTAAAATGCTAGATAGACATTTTTCCAAATAGTTTTCTGATTGATAAATAGGAACAATGATACTAAATTTGATATCCATTCTCCCACCACTTTCTATTCTTATTTTATCATAAGAAGACTTCTTTTCAAAGTAAATGTAAAGTAAAAAATTAGGAACTATTAAAAGTAAAAAAAATAAGGTATAATGATAATAGGTGATGTTATGGAAGATAAAAAGAATCTTCTAGATGGAATTATGGAAGAAGATCTTGAAAAAACAAGTTCTTTTACCGATATTATGTCAAGAAGTGAAAAAAGAAACTTAAAAAAATTAAAAGCACAAGATCAATTAGAACAAACAGAAAAAATGGATAAAATCAAAGAAATACTGAAAGAAAATGAAGAATACAAAAAAGAATATGAAAAAAAACAAAAGCAAGGAAAAACGAAAAAAGAAGAGCCTAAAATAGAAAAGAAAAAAATAGAAGAACCCATAAAAAAAGAAGAAATGAAAAAAGAGGAAATGAAAAAAGAGGAAACGAATCCACCAAAAGAAAAAGTTTCAAAATGGAAAATATTGGGTGGAATCTTGCTTCTTCTTGTCGCCCTTGCAATTGGAGGATTTCTATCTTACCAATGCTTCTATTTAAAGGAATATGGAAAAAAAGAATTGCTCGCAAATGCTTCTTTACTTGCTCCCCTATTCTTTGCTTCGATTAGTTGTTTTTCAAAAGGAAAACTAGGAAAAATAAGCAGAGTTTTTTGCTACATCACATTAGTTCTCGCAATTTTGATTACTTTTGCTATGAAGTTTGGATATCTAAAATTTCCTAAAACAACCCTTCCAGATTTTACTGGAAAAGAGTTAACAGAAGTAATGAACTATACAAAAGCTCATGGAATTACATTAGAACAAACTTATGAATTTAGTGATCAAATTGAAGAATTTCATATCATTTCACAAGATAAAAAAGAAGGAACTTCTTTAAAAGATTTAAAGGAATTAATGGTAACAGTTTCAAGTGGTCCTAACTATGAAAAAGAAGTCATTGTTCCTAATTTTGTAGGTCAAAATATTGATGAAGCATTAAAAACATTAGATGAAAATCACTTTAATCATATAACTGTTAATTTTACATTTAACGATGAAATAAAAAGAGACATCATCATGACTCAAAATGTAACTGGAAGTCAAAAAAGAAATACAGAAATCATTTTAGAAGTATCTCTAGGAAAAGAAGAAGATTTAGAACCAGTTTCTATGATTGACTTAAGCAATAAATCATTATTTGAAGCTACTTTATTCTTAAAGAGAAATGGTATTCCTTATGATTTACAATATGAATTTAGTGATAAAGTACTTAAAAATCATGTCATTTCGCAAAATGTAAAAACAGGTACTATGATTAATCATAAAGATAGTAAAGTAACTTTAGTGATATCAAAAGGTAGTCAAATTAAAGTTCCTAACCTAAAAGCAATGACTATGGAAGAAGTTATGAAATGGGTTACAGATAATCATTTAAAATTAGAATTTTCTGATCGCTATGATGCATCTATTGAACTTGGAAAAATCATAGAAGCGAACTACAAAGAAGGAGACATGATTGAAGAAGGTACTGTTATTAAAATTGTTACTTCAAAAGGACAATTAAAAATGAAAGAATTTTCTGATATCAATGACTTTAGAAATTGGGCAAATAAATATGGAATTAAATATATTGAAGAATATGAATTTAATGAATCTGTAGAAGAAGGAAACATTATTAGTATTGATGTTCCAGCAAATAGTGTCATTAATCCAAATGAAGTCATTCATGTAAAGATTTCATCAGGATCTTCTGTCACAATCCCAAACTTTATTGGAATGTCTAGAAGCAGTGCGGAAAATAGATGTAATAGCCTAGGTTTAAATTGTTCCTTCTATTATGAAAATAGTTATGACTCTTATAATACCGTTACAGATCAAAATAAACGAAGTGGATCTGTGGTTGTAAAAGGGACTTATGTAAGAATTTATTTAAGTAATGGTGAAGCTCCATATGAGCCTACTCCAGAACCAGATCCTGAACCACAACCAGAACCTACTCCATCTTGTGATACATCAAAAGGTACTTATTTCTATATTGCACCAGGTGGAACTGGATCACAAACATTAAGTGCAACCAAAAATCAAAATCCAGGATTTAATATCAATGCAACTTTTGTAAATCAATGTGATAATGGTTCTACTACAAGTGGTAGTGTATGTAATGCTTATTCTTATGATTCTGAATGGATTTCATACTGCACAACAATTAACTTAGTAATCGTAAATTAGAAACCTTAGGGTTTCTTTTTTTTGGACATAAAAAGATGACCTTTAAGTCATCTTTAATAAAACTATTTGATCCTACTTTACAGTAAATACTAATGTAGAAGGTTTACCTGGTGATGCATTAAGTTTATCTGCATCTGCTTGATTTTTTGCATATGCATTAGGTGCAAAAGTAGAAACAAACATACCACTCATTTGATTTACATTTGTTAAATCGAAACTACTTAAGTCCAATTCCTGAAGAGTCATTTCAGAAAACATACCATTCATGTTTGTAACATTTGAAGTGTTAAAACCACTTAAATCTAGACGATCCGAGTAGCAACTCCAAAACATACCCTCCATAGTAGTTACATTACTCGTATTAAAACTACTCAAATCAGGATCAATGACGTAACTATAACTAAACATATACTTCATATTAGTAACACTAGATGTATCAAAACTACTTAAAACAAGTTCAGGTGCTTCATTATAATTAAACATCCCTTCCATAGTTTTTACATTACCTGTTTCAAAACTACTTAAATCAATTTTTTCAATATTATATATGTTAGCAAACATATAACTCATGTCTTCAACTTGGGATGTATTTAGCTGACTCAAGTCCACATTACTAATACTTTTATTATTGTATAAGTTTCTCATTGATATTATAGGCAAGCCATTTATAGATGAACACATCAAATTAGAGCTTTGTTCTGCATCATTATTATATAATACTCCCCATCCTTCAGAATAGTTTTCAGGGAAGTTATTCCATACAATATTTTCGTCTTCAAAATCAACATGCTGCATATACCTGTAAGTATATTGTCCATTCACATATTCTGCACCCTGTACAAGTTCTCCATCAAAGGTACAATTATTCACTGGTTTTACATATCCACCTTCACTACCATCTTTAGTAAGTTCTGAAACATCTAATTCGGATACTCTTGTAATTTCTCCTTTGATTGTTTCCATTTCTGTACTATCACTCGTTATCGTAACTTCATTATTATCAATTGCTTTAGATGCACAATAAGAAGCGTTACACATATAAAGTTCGATGTTTCCATTTTGATCAATGTGTGCCCACCCACTCGTTGGTTTATTTCCACTATAGGTAATGGCATCACTTGTTACATCTACTTTGTACTCCCTATTTTGTCCATCTGGATGATCCATGTGTTCTTTGGAAGCTCTAAATTCGACTGCTTTGATAATTC
>CAMNAC010000035.1 GCA_946530475.1 uncultured Mycoplasmatota bacterium | reverse complement strand
CTTCTTTTGCAGTAGATAATGTGAAGGAATGGTCCACTACTTCTGGAAATACAACTTATACTTATTTTGAAGATGGTATGAATTATATAAGAACATTGGAAATAAAAAATTTTGGATGTTCTTATTCTGGATATGATTATTTGAAAGCTAATAATCAATTTGTAAAGCCAACGGATTTAATCATAAAGGGATATGATTATACTCTAGTCCATACTTTTCATCAATGTGCAATTTAGTAGAATAATATATTCACCTGAATATAAAAGATCAAGATGTATGTTTTGATCTTTTCTAATGAAATTAATAGGATTGAATAGTCAATTTGACAAAATAAAAAAAAGTGATAAAATAACGGACGTTTTGTCTGAAAGGGGAGAAATTATGAAAGAAAAAAGAATTTATGAAGATGAGAAAGATATCAATGAAACAGACTTTGTAAAAATGATTGAAAATAAGTTAAATGCATCTTATCCATATGTAGTAAGAAATAATGTAAAAGTATATACATGTGAAGATAAAAGACGTATTGTTGCACTTCAAACATCTGAAAATGTTTTAGCAATCTGTGCAACTACAAAGAAAGACGAAGAAAAGAAACATTATGTAGTTGGGAATAAATTTAATCCATCATTCTTCTTATTTACATCTGGTGAAATAAATGAACAAATAAAATCAGAAATTACATTTATTTCACGTATGTTAAAAAGTGCTGGAGATATTAATTTATTAGCTATTCAAAACAATCATTTATTAGTAGGTCAATTTGATTATGAAAGAGAATATAAAATTCCAAATAATATGTTTTATAATGAATGGTTAGAAACATTAAATATTAAATCAATTGCTGCTATTACAAGAGATAAGAATAAGATTCATGTTAAAATTGCAGATAAAAATGGACAAAACTGTTTCAGACATTCTTATGAAATTGATTCTATTTCCATTACAGGAAATCATAGTAACTATGCAAATATGTTAGTAGAAGAAGAATCCAAAAAACTAATTTTAAAATAGATTCCATAAGGAATCTTTTTTTTCACAAAAATTCCATATTTTCTAGTATAATAAGAAGTAATGGAGGGAACTATGAAAATATTAGTAGTCGATGATGAAAAATTAATTCGAAATGTTGTAAGAGAATATTTAGAAAATGAATCTTACGAAGTAATGGAAGCAGAAGATGGAATGCAAGCATTAGAGCTTATGGATCGTGAAACGCCTGATTTGCTAATTGTAGATATTATGATGCCTCATATGGATGGATTTTCTTTTTGCAAAGAATTAAAACAAGAAGGAAGAAATATTCCAACCATTATGTTATCAGCTAGAGGAGAAGAATTTGATAAATTAACAGGATTTGAATTAGGAATTGACGATTATGTAACAAAACCATTTAGTCCAAAAGAATTAATGGCACGTGTGAAAGCAGTTTTAAAAAGAACGTCTTCAGAAATTGGAAAAAAGTTTATTTATGAAGATTTAATAATTGATTATACAGCTCATCAAGTATTAATTGATGGAAGCGAAATTCCTTTAACGCCAAAGGAATATGATTTGTTATGTTACTTTGTGAAAAATAAAAATATTGCGTTAAGTAGAGAAAACCTATTAAATCAAATCTGGGGATACGATTTCTTTGGAGATGATAGGACCATTGATACCCATATTAAAATGTTAAGAAATAGTCTTGGAAAATATCGAGATTTAATTGTTACGGTAAGAGGAATGGGGTATAAACTTGTTCTTAAGGAAAAATAGTTTAAGTGAAAAAATATGGGTATATTTGATTGTATTTTCGATTTCCATTTTAGTATTCTTGTGGGTATTTCAAATTCTATTTTTAGATACCTATTATGAATGGAGAAAAGAAGGGGAAGTAAAAAACACTGCAAAATTAGTAGTTTCTAATTATCAAGAAACTGGAACTTCTTCTCTTGAACAGTTGGCGTTTCAAAAAAATGTATGTATTGAATTAATAGAAAACAATAAAGTGTTTTATTCCTCTGAAACATTTAATAAAGGATGTATGATGGGGAATAATACGTTTAGACAAGAATTTATAAAAGAAGGATATTCTGAAAAAGGATATCAATTTGAAAATCCGAAATTTCATAATAAAACATTAGTATATGCGATTAAAGTAAGCGATAATATTTATGCATTTATCAGTGCATCTTTAGTTCCAATGCAGTCAACTACTCATATTTTGGCTGACCAATTTATCATTGTAACCTTTTTCGTTTTAGCTTTAGGATTCTTAATCTCGTATTTCATTTCCAAACGTTTATCAAAGCCAATTGAAGAATTAACTACTTCAGCTAAAAAAGTTGCAAAAGGAAATTATGAAGTAAACTTTGAAGCAAGTGGAAATATAGAAGAATTAAATGAATTAGCAGATACCCTAAATTATGCAAAAGACGAATTGTCTAAAACGGATGAAATCAGAAAAGAATTACTTGCGAATGTAAGTCATGATTTAAAAACACCACTTACAATGATTCAAGCATACGCAGAAATGGCACATGATTTAAATAAAGATAAAGAAGAAAAAAGAAACCAAAATTTAGAAGTCATTATGGAGGAAACCAAACGATTAAATCTTCTTGTCAATGACATTTTAGAATTGTCAAAATTGGAATCAAAAGCAATTCCATTAAAACTTGAAAAAATTCACATCAATGAACTAATTAAAACTATTTTCAAGCGTTACCAATATTTAGAAGAAACAGAAAATTATCATTTTATTTTAGAAGCTACTAAAGAATATGTGGTAAAGGCAGATATAAAAAGAATTGAACAAGTGCTTTATAATTTAGTAAATAATGCCATTAATTATGTAGGAGAAGATAAAACAGTCATTATTCAATTAACAGAAAAGAAACACCATATTTTAGTAGAAGTAATCGATCATGGAAAAGGAATTTCCAAAGAAGATTTAAAACTGATATGGGATCGTTATTATAAAATTGATAAAAAATATCAAAGAAGTCATTATGGAACAGGACTTGGATTATCGATTGTAAAAAATATATTAATCGCACATAATGTAGAGTATGGTGTGACTTCTAAAAAAGGAAAAGGAACTACTTTTTACTTTGAACTAGAGAAAAACTAGGAAACTAGTTTTTTTCTTGTTTTAGAAGTGTTTTTATTGTATAATAGTGGATGTAAACAGTAGGTGGGAATTATGTATTTAAAAGAGATTAAAGCACATGGGTTTAAATCCTTTGCAGATAAAATAAACATTGAATTAAAAGAAGGAATTACTGGAATTGTAGGTCCAAACGGATCTGGAAAAAGTAATGTAGTAGATGCGGTAAGATGGGTACTTGGAGAACAATCTGTAAAATCTCTTCGTGGAGAAGGAGCTATGACAGATGTTATTTTTTCTGGAAGTAAATCCAGAAAAGCATTGAATGTAGCGTCTGTGACACTTGTTTTTGATAATTCTGATAAGTACCTACCTATTGATTTTGGAGAAGTATCCATTACAAGAAGAGTCTATCATGATGGAACAAATGAGTATTTATTGAATAATGAGAGATGTCGTTTAAAAGATATTACTGACTTATTTTTGGATAGTGGAATTGGAAAAGAAAGTTTTAATATTATTTCACAAGGTAAGATTGAAGAAATCTTATCGAATAAACCAGAAGACCGAAGAGTGGTTTTTGAAGAAGCAGCAGGTGTTTTAAAGTATAAAAAAAGAAAAATAGAAGCTCTTCATAAACTAGATCGAACACATGATAATATGAACCGTATAGAAGATATTATTCATGAATTAGAACTGCAAGTAGAACCTTTAAAAAAGGAAAAAGAAAAAGCGATTGCTTATTTGGAACTTCAAAAGAAATTAGAAAATTTAGAGATTTCTTTGATAACAAAAGATATTACTACTTATAATGAAGAATATCAAAAGGATAAAAAACGAATCGATGAATTAAAAGAAGAAATTATTGAACTATCTACACAGAGTTCAAAAAGTGAAGTAAAAGTAGAAGAGTTAACGCACCAAAATCAAGAATTGAATAATCAAATTACAGAAACACAATCAAAACTAACAAAAGCCATTCAAGAAATGGAACAAGAAAACAGTAAAAAACAAATTCTATTGGAAAGAAAAAAATACGAAGTAGAAGATCAAAAGATCCATGATGCATTGGTAAATGCAAAAGAACAGGTAAATTTATTAAAGGTTAAAATAGAAGAAGAACAAAACCAATTAAAAGAATTGGAATCCAATTATCAAAAAGAAGAAAATGAATCTGAAAGTTTTGAACAAGAACTTCAAAAAGTACGTTTCAAGAAACAAGAAGTAGAAGGAAAACTAAGTAAGCAATTACGTGAAAATGCTCAATTAGATAACAAAATTATGATGTTACAAGAAGCCATTGAACGTAATGCTAGTCTTCCTTTTGCGGTAAGAAGAGTATTAGAAAATCCAAAATTAAGAGGAATTTGTGATGCGATTGGGAATGTAGTAGAAGTAGAAGAACAATATGCAACCGCAATTTCTGTTTCTCTAGGAGCAAGTTCTTCTTATATCATTGTCGAAAATGAAATAGCCGCAAAAGAAGCCATTCAATTTTTAAAAGAAGGAAATATTGGAAGAGCTACTTTTTTTCCTTTAAATGTGATAAAACCAAAAACGTTGGATAGAGAAGTACTCTCTACTTTAAGAAGTACAAAAGGGTTTGTCGGAATTGGAAAAGATTTAGTGAAATGTAATCCAAAATACCAAAATATTATTGATAATCAATTAGGAAATGTGATTATCGCAAGAAACTTAGATGAAGCAAATCAAATTAGTAAACTTCTTCAATATCGTTATAAAATTGTAACATTAGAAGGAGAATTATTACATATTGGTGGATCTCTTACTGGTGGAAGAGAATCGAATGTAAGAAATCGCATTAAAGATCAATATGATCTAGAACATTTACTAAAAGAAAAAGAAATTGGAATTGAACAAGTTAAAATAGAAGAAGAAAAAATCAATGAAATAGATGAGAATTTAAAAGAAATAGAAGATCGAATCTATTTAAAAAATCGAGAAAAAAATGAATTCAATGAACAATTAGAAAGAAAAAAATCTTATTTGGAAGAACTTAAGAATGATTTAAAAACAAAGGAAGAGGAAATTGAAAGAAATAGTCATATTTTAAATCATACATTAAGTGTAGAAGAAGAAACCATTATTTCAGCCTATTATGATGCGATGAGTGAGAAGAACCGCATTCAGAATGAATTGGATCGATTATTGAAAGAGAGAAAAGAATTCAATGAAACGATGGAAGAATATCAAAGACTTGTAAAAAAAGATCAATCTAGTTATCAACAAAAAAATAAGGAATTACAAGCACTTGAAATATCTGTCAATCGTTTGGATGTGAAATTAGATCATTTACTAAATTCATTAAGTGAAACTTATAATATGACTTATGAAAGAGCAAGAGAATCTTACCATCTAGAATTAGAAGAAAATGAAGCTAGAATACAAGTTTCTAATATGAAGCAAAAGCTAAAAGATATAGGACCTGTTAATTTAAATGCTGAAGAAGAATATGAAAAAGTTAGTACTCGATATGAATTTTTATTGCATCAAAAAGAAGATTTAATTCAAGCAGAAAATACATTATTAGAAATTATTTCAGAAATGGATGAAGTAATGAAATCGGAATTTTTAAAAACATTTGAAGTGATTCAAAAGCATTTTAAAGAAACTTTCCATGAATTATTTAAAGGTGGAACTGCTGAATTAAAATTAACAGAACCTAAGAATTTATTAGAAACTGGAATTGAAATCATTGCATCTCCTCCTGGTAAAAAGTTAACGACGATTTCTCTTTTATCGGGTGGAGAAAAGACATTTACTGCGATTAGTTTATTATTCGCCATATTAAAATCAAGACCTGTTCCATTTTGTATACTAGATGAAGTAGAAGCTGCATTAGATGAAGTGAATGTAGATAGTTTTGGTAATTACTTAAAGAATTTACAATCAAAGACACAATTTATTTTAATTACACACAAGAAAAAAACTATGGAATATGCAGATGTATTATATGGAATTACGATGCAAGAATCAGGTGTTAGTAAACTAGTAAGTGTAAAATTAGAGGAAATAAAAAAATGAAGAATTACTTCATTTTTTTTGTTTTTGAATCTTCATTTTTTATGTTTACTAACTCTTCCTCGATTGTAGAGGCAATCTTGGAAAATGGAATTTGATGTTTTAATTCGTCATATCTTCTTTTCGCATACAAGTATTCCTCAATGGTATTTTCATGTGGAATAGCAGGGTTATTTGGATCAATTACCCCAAAATCAGAACAGATACTTGCAGGAACTGTTTTTCTTTCTTTACAGTTTAGACAAACACAATCATAATACATATTTAGACGATTACTATCAATTCCTTCTTTTAATACAAATACGATAGGGTGATTGCATGGAGTTTTTAATTTTAATCTTCTATCTAGTTTCATATCTTTTACAAGTTTACTATAGTTCATTAAATCAATCTCATTTCTTGTTCTGTATAAAATCTTTTTTTGGGATCAATACGGTCATAGAATAATATCCCATCTAAGTGATCAATTTCATGTTGAAAAGCAATCGATAAATCTTCTCTTGCTCGAATACGGATTTTGTTTCCTTCTTCGTCATATCCTTCTACTGTAACTCGTGCATGTCTTGGAACATGACCTTCTACTTCACGATTGACACTTAAACATCCTTCTCCAGCTTCTGCTGCAATCATTTCAGTGGAATTACTAATAATTTTAGGGTTTACCACAACATAATTATCAAATTTTCCTTTTTCATATTCATGTACGATGACAATGATTCTTACATTATGTCCTAGTTGAGGGAAAGCCATTCCCATACCAGGTCTTAAATGATATTGTTTTTCGTATTTTTCAATTTGACTATATGTTAAATGGGTAATCGTTTGTTTAATTAAGTCTTGATATTCTTTTTTAATTGGAAAATCAGTAACTTCTTTTGATTTTCTTCTTAAATGTGGATCTTTTTCATCAAGAATTTTACATGGTTGAAACATCTTACACCAACTCCTTTTTTCACGTGCCTATTTTACCACTTTTTTGAAAAAAAGAAAAGTTTTTTAAAAAAAAGAAAAAGTTTCCTTTTTCTTAATTAAAACTACGAGCTCCAATGATAATAACGAGTAGAATAAATAATACTAAAATAATTGCGGCACCATAGCCAGTACCATATCCTCCGTAGTTTCCACCGCAAGGATTTCCACAGCCATATCCTTGATATCCACCGTAGTAATACATAAAATCCCTCCTATCTAACTACTATAAGATATGTAAAAAGTGTCAAGTTGGTTATGTGAAACTCCCAAAATGTAAAAAAACAAAGAAAAGTATAGAAAAATATGATATGATAATGATAGTAGGTGAAATTATGAAACGAATCGTTCGAACAATTTGGAACTTACTATATGATATGGATAAGCCATTATTAGTGGTTACCCTTGTTTTATTTTTGTTTGGAACGATTAATATTGTAACCGCTTCTAGTAGTGAAGCAGTTTCTTATAATGTTTCTCTCTATTACTATTTTTATAAACAAATGAGGATCTTATTAGCAGGTATATTTGTATCGATTTTTATTATTAGTATTCCAAGTAAGAAATGGGAATTTCCTGCTATCTTATCGTTTATAGGAGTAACCATACTATTATTTTTAACATTAAAAACAGAGGCAAATCGAGGGGCTCAAAACTGGGTATTTGGAATTCAGCCAAGTGAATTTGCGAAACCAATTTTAATTGTATGTTTATCGTTATTATTTGATAAATTTTATAAAAAACTGAGAACACTTGGGAAAAATCATTATGATTTAATTGGTATTATTTTATTTGTAGGATTACTTTTTCCAATGATTGTATTCTTACAAAAAGACTTTGGAAGTATGTTAATTTTATTTTCTGTTTTCTTTGTTTTGTTTTTATCAAGTCCTTTATTAAAAATTGATAAATTAAAAACATTTACGTTTATGATAATTGTGGGGTTAGTAGGAGCTCTTGCCATGTACATGGGAAAAGGATATATTCTAACAGAAGCTCAAAAGGCACGTTTTAATTTCTTTGATCCTTGTAGTCGTTATGAAACAGGTGGATATCAAATTTGTAATAGCTTTATTGCCATTAGTGATGGAGGCCTTACTGGGGTAGGAGTAGGGCATAGTAAACAAAAGTATTCTTATATACCAGAAGCTCATACCGATAGTGTATTTGCTATTATTGTAGAAGAGTATGGTCTTTTGTTTGTAACACCTATTTTTCTAGCTTATGTTTTTATCATTAAACGTATTTTAAATGTTTCTATGAACGCTACAACTACAAGAGGAAGATATATGGCATTAGGAGTTGCTTGTTATATATTCTTCCATATCTTTATTAATTTAGGTGGTCTTTTTGGAGTCATTCCATTAACGGGTGTTCCATTACCATTCTTATCTTATGGTGGGTCATTTGGTTTATCATTATTGATTTCTATCGCAATTGTACAAAGAATTCATATTGAAAACAAACGAACAAGAATCAAAATATAGAAGGATTTCCTTCTTTTTTTTTGTATGTTTTTTATAGGAGGGATGTAATATGAAAAAAATCCATTGGAAATACTTTCTCTTATTATTTTTGATTATTCCTGTTTTTTTCTTTTTTTCGAAACAAGAATCTTCAGAAGTTGTTTTGGAAGAATCAGAAGAAGCCATAAAAGAAGAGAAAAAAAGCGTGATAAAAGTAGATGTGAAAGGAGCTGTTTTAAATCCTGGTTTATATGAATTTGAAGAAGGGAGTAGAGTAAGTGATGCGATTCATGCATCAGGTGGACTTTTGGAAACAGCAGATACTTCTTTTATAAATTTAAGTAAACTTTTAAAAGATGAAATGGTAATTATTATTTATACAAAAGAAGAAATTCATTCCTTGGAAGAAGGAAAAACTGCGATTAAGTATATTGAAAAACAATGTGTTTGTCCATCTATTAAAAATGATGGATGTGTGGAAGAATCGAAGAAAGAAACCAATCAAGAAAAAAAAGAAACTTATAATGGAATGGTTTCTTTAAATACAGGAACACTTCAAGAATTGATGTCTTTAACTGGAATTGGAGAATCGAAAGCACAAGCGATTATTTCTTACCGAGAACAAAATGGACCATTTACAGATATTCATGATATTACAAAAGTAAGTGGAATAGGAGAAGCAACGTTTGAAAAAATCAAAGATCGACTTACAGTCTAAAAAAGTATTGATTCTTTTTTCTTTTTTTGTCCTTCTTTATGTCAGTGTCATTTGTTCAAATCATATAATAAAAACACATTGGGAAGAAGGGGAATATTGTGTGAGTGGAATTCTTACATCAAAAGAAGGGGATCACCTAACTGTTTATGCAAAAGAACCAATCCTTTTTCAGATGGAGAATTTTCCTTTTCAATTAGGAGATTCTATTCAAGTTTGTGGTCATTTTAAAAGACCTTCTACAAATACAAGCTTTCATTTGTTTTCTTACCAAAATTATTTATTAAGTAAGCATATTGTATGGACGATTCAAAATCCTAAAGTAACGCTTTTAAAAAGGAATCAAAATGGTTTCTTTACTCTGAAAAATAAATTACTTTCTTATGTAGAAAAATTTCAAAGTGCAGCTTATTTAAAACTATTCTTATTAGGAAATAGTGAGGATATTCAAAAAGCACCCTATCAAAATTTAGGAATTTCTCATTTATTTAGTATTTCTGGTATGCACATTTCTTTTTTAGCAGTTTTTTTCCTAAAAGTGTTCAAAAAAAGGAAAGTGATTCTACCTTTATTACTTTTCTATGTTTTTTTGTCGGGTGCTAGTCCATCTGCATTAAGAGCTTTTTTTCTGTTTTGTTTTTTATCTTTTCGAAAAACATTTCCAATTTCCTATTTTATGATTTATTTAGCTGGAATTTTCCTTATAATCAATCCTTATTTTATCTATCATTCAGGATTCTTATATAGTTTTACGATCTCATTTACTTTAATTTGTTGTAGTTTTTATCTAAAAGAAAAACAGAGCTATTTAAAAAAAATAATGTGGGTTTCGATTTTTTCTTTTCTTTCTAGCATTCCAATTAGTTTGATGATGCAATTCGAACTGAGACCTATGAGTATTCTATTTAATTTATTGTATGTTCCATATATTACCTTTATATTATTTCCTTTTTGCTTTTTGACTTTTTTTCTACCATTTTTAGATCCTATTTTCTATTTTTTATGTTTATTATTAGAAAAGAGTGCTTCTTTTTTAGAACTCTTTTCTTTTCCTTTCGTAATGGGATATCCAAACCATATTTTATTCCTTATTGTAAGTGTCTTATTTGGTATCCAAGGAATTGTATATCGTAAATATATTAGAATCATTCCTTTGATTATTTTTCTTTCTTTTCAAATCATATTGCCTTATTTTGATTCGAGTGCCTTTTTCACAACCATAGATGTTGGACAGGGTGATTCTCTTCTATTAGAGCTTCCATATCGAAAAGAAGTGATTTTAATCGATACAGGAGGTAGATTAGGAACTCAAAAATACCAATATCCGATTAGTAAAAATATTTTGCTCCCTTATCTAAAAAGTAGAGGAATACGAAAACTTTCCACTTTAATTCTTAGTCATGGAGACTTCGATCATATGGGTGAAGCGATTCATTTAGTTAATCATTTTAGAGTAGAAAAAGTTATTTTTAATTGTGGGCCATATAATGACTTAGAAAAAGAATTAATCAAAGTATTAGATAGAAAACATATTAAATATTATTCCTGTATTAAAGAATTAAACATAGATAAGAATAAATTATATTTCTTACAAACAAAAGAATATAATAATGAAAATGATAATAGTAATGTTATTTATACTGAACTTAATGACTATAAATTTATGTTTATGGGCGATGCATCTATTACTATAGAAAAAGAAATAATTAATAAGTATAATCTACCTAATATAGATGTCTTAAAAATAGGACATCATGGATCTAAGACAAGTAGTAGTAAAGATTTTATTAATGAGATTAATCCCCAATATTCCATTATTAGTGTTGGAAAAAACAATCGTTATGGTCACCCAAATAAGGAAGTGTTAGATAACTTAGAAAAATCAAAAATATATAGAACGGACGAGGATGGAAGCATTATGTTTAAGATTAAAAATAATAAGTTAAGAATTGAGACTTGTAGCCCATAGAAAGGAGCAATATGAATTATTATAATGAGATAAAAGAACAATTAATAAATAATGATATAAATAGAAAAGTAAAGAATTATTCAATTAATAAAAGTGATATAAATACTTATTATAAAGTTGGCAAATTATTATTAGAAGCAGGTAATCAATATGGAGAAAGTATTAT
>CAMNAC010000034.1 GCA_946530475.1 uncultured Mycoplasmatota bacterium | reverse complement strand
TACGGATGTATAATCGGCTAATTTAGCAGCTCTTACTACATCCGTATACCATTTTGCAAAATCCACATCTCTGCTTGTGATTGCTTTGTTTTTCATAAATACCTCCTAAAAATAAAAAGCTTCTAGAATGTTGTAAGGACGAGTTACTCGCGGTTCCACCTTACTTATTCTAGAAGAATCAGCTCTTACTTAATCGCTCTTTGGTTTCCATCCCACGTCATCGCTTTGTTATACATCTTAATTTTAAACAAAAATAGAAAGTTTGTCAACTAATTCATACGATTTCTCAATTTTGTTAAAACCTTTGTTTCGTTTCTAGAAACTTGTACTTGTGAAATTCCTAAATATTTTGCTGTTTCACTTTGTGTACAATCTTTGATATACCGATATTCAATTAATTTTTTTTCTTCACTACTTAATTTTGATAATTCTTCTTTTAAGGTAATCAAAGTATCCAAATCCATTTTTTTAGGATCTGCTATAAAATCTTGTAGTGTTAACTCTTTTCCTTCCCCATTCACTCTTTCATCTAAACTAGATACAGCTTGATAAGAATTTTTTGCTTCAATGATTTTTTCTTCTGGTATTTCTAAATAATAAGATAGTTCTGAAACTGTTGGAGTTCTACCAATTTTTTGACATAATAAGGCGCTAGCTTTTTCAATTTTTAATGCAAGCAAACTGATTTCTCTACTGATTTTTAATGGCTTATCTTCTCTTACATATTTTCTAATTTCTCCATAAATAAATGGATATGCATAAGTAGAAAGTTTCGTTCCATAATTACTTTGATATTTCTCTTTTGCTTTTAGAAATCCAATATAACCTACTTGAAACAAGTCTTCTTTATTCTCATAGTTTGGAAAATACTTGTGGATAATCGAATAAATTATTTTTTCTTCTTGCATTTTTGTTTGCATAGTATCCTTCTTTCTTATTCTTTTTTCTGCAGCTTTTCTTTGTTTTATACAAATTCGACAAAACTTGTTTTATATTTTCACGTATTGAAATGCTTTTAACTCATTATCAATCCATGTAAAATATCCTAATAATCGACTCTTTTTTATGAAATGACCTACTTGATTATTATGAATTCCACAAATACAAATTTTCCCTTTCTTTTGTCTACTCAATTCATAGTGATAAAAAAGTCCATGGATACCTTTTAAATCAATTTCTTTTAATTCTTCTAAATTAAATACAATACTATAAATACCATTCTTTTCTACTCGATTGGTTACTTCTTCTTGAAACTGTTTTATCGTATTTTTAGTAAGTTCTCCAGAAAGCCTAACAAACAGAATTCCTTTTCGATATTCCATATTGATTTCTAACAAATGAATCACCCTTTTTTTCAATTTATCACCTCATAAAAAAGCCTTCAACTGATTCGACAAAACTAGTGTTTTTTTCTTTTTAAAAAAAGAAATAGTATGGATAATAAAGATATTCCTAAAAGAAAAAATGGGAAAGCTTTTTTCTTACATATTGTTTCCTCACATTCCTTACAAGGACTGCAAGAAACAGCTTCTTCTTTTTTCGTACTATCTTTTAATAAGAACTGAATTTGATTTTCTAAGTTCTTTTCACTTTCTTCTTTTTCTTTTATACTTTTTTGAAAATCTAAAACCCTTTTTTCTTTCTCGTTCAACTGCTCTTCTTGATGGAAAGACAAATCTTGTAACTCCTGGACTTTTTTCTGTAACCATTCAATCTCCTTTCTATCATTTAATGTTTTTTCTTTTAACTGTTCTATTTCTTTTTTCTGCCCTTCGATTAATGATTGATAGTCTTCTATTTCTTTCTTATAGTTTATTACCTGTATGGTGTGAAAAGTGTCTGAAAAAGGTGTCACTACTTCCACTTCGTATATTCCACTTATTTCGAAATTGATATCCCCTCTTATTTCATAAGGAACATCAGAATAAAGGATTAATTTTTCCTCTAATGATTCTCCACTATAAAGAATTGTGTAATCTGATATCTCAATTCTATTTTGCTGTTTTTGAATATAAAAAAGTTTCCCAGATTCCTCTTTAATAGGACATTCTTCTGTTCCTTCTTTCAAATAGCCATTACAATACACTTTATATTCTACATATTCGTGATATAAAACATCTCTGTAATAATAATCAGTAACTTTTTGCACAAAGGTCTTATCGTCTTCTTCTACCGGATTAGAAGATGCATAAAAATCTTGTTGATCTTGTACTAATGCAAATGATGATTTCGTTATCTCTAACATAGAAATTTCAGAAACGTTAGAATTGTGAAAAAAATGACTTTGTGTAGTTCTGTAATAAGGATATGGTTCTAAATTTTGACTGGTATCAAAAACCATAGAATAATTTATGGAATCATATCCATCATTAAATAATCCATAGTGAATGGAAAGATCTTCCATATCATACTCTCCATTTAAATCTACTTTTATCATATCTCCATTAGAAATAATATATGGATTTTCTTTGTAAACATCATTTTGAAGAATGGAACTACAATCTCCACAATCATATGAGACCTCTATTTTTTCTCCATTTACAAAGAAAGATAACTCACTTATTTTAAAAAGACCATTACTCCCACTTACATCATACAAAAAGAAATAACGTACTTTTTTCCTTCTACTTACATAATAAGTCGTTTCTTCTTTGATTTCCCTTCCTTCTTTTTCTTCTGGGTAGGCAGAAGAATAAACCCAAGAAGTGTAGGTAAAATCATCAAAATCTAATAAAGATTCTCCTTGATTTTCTTTTGAAACATAATCTCCATAAGACTTTTCTAATCGATAAAAGGGATAACGTAATTCTACTTCCACATCTCCCAAAGGATTTTCTTCATACTCTATTACATTCACATTTGGATCATAATAGGTAACTGCACATACATTTTGAATTGACCATAATGTAACTGCTATAAGCACTATAAATTTTTTCATTTCTTCCCTCCTACAAACAATATAGAAAGAAAATAAAGAAAATCCTTTTAGCGATACAAAATTAAAGCAGAAAAGCAAAAAATTTGTTCTTCACTGAAAACACTAACTGATACCGAATACTTTAAATCAATTAGTTCAATATCAGGGTCTTTTAAAAACTCATTGATTGCTTCTTCTAAATCTTTTTCATGACTCTCATCGAATACTTTTACTTTCATAAAATCACCATTCTAATTTTAAAACAAAAAAAAAGAGTATTCTGTCGAATACTCTTATTGATATTCTGTTAATCGATCATAGAAATAGGTATAATGATCAGATGGGAAATTAATCATTTCTCTTGGGTCAAAAATATTGGCAACAAAATCATTCCAACTATAGAAATCTCCTGGATAACTTCCGTATGCCATAGTCAAGTGAGAATGATCTCCAGTAGAACATGTATCCCACCATTCGGTATCTGGATTTCCTCCCATAGTTCCAATAACGGTATCTCTTGTTACAATATCTCCTACACTTACGTAAACATCACGCAAATGGTAATAAGCACTAGTATATGTTTGCCCACTTGCTAATTTATGTTGAATAAATACCATGTTTCCACCACAACTATTACGATAGAAGAATGCGGAAACCATTCCAGTACCTACTGCATATACAGGGGCACCACTTTCACCTGTTGAAAGATCAATTCCAGAGTGACCAGCGCATTGGTAACGACCTTGAATGGTTAAGCAACGATATCCAAATTCACTTGTTACATACCCACTTGCTAATTGTCTATAAAATGCTGTAGTTGTTGGAAGAAGTTTTTGACCACATGTATCAATATCTTCATCCTCTTTACATCCTCTTTCTTCATAGATCTCAATTAATTCTTTTTGTGCTTTAATGTCATCTTCAATGCTAATACTAGAATCTTCTAATTCAATTAACTTTTGATTCAGTTTTTCTAATTCTCTTGATAAATTCACTTGTTCTTGTTGAAGTTCTTTTGTTTTTTCTTCTAAATCTTTTCCTTTTTGTTCATTTTCTTCAATCATACTGTGAAATTCATCAATCATTTTTGAATTATAATCTGCAAGTTGTTCTGCTACTGCAAAACGGTAAATAAAATCAGTGAAACTCTGTGCTCCAAAAGCATACTCTAAATACATAGACTCTCCATTAGAAAGCTGAACAAAGTTCATCATATCTTTAATTTGTTTATCTTTATTTTTAATCTCTACATTTAATTCTTCAATTTCTTGTTTCAAATCTTCAATTTCTTGTTCTGTTGTAGCAATGTCTGATTGAATATTATAAATATTTTGATTTACTTGTCTTTTTTCTTCTTCTGTAATTGCTCTTTGCCCTTCATTTTCAGCCAATTCTTTTTCTGTTGCTTCTAATTCTGCTTTTAATTCCCCTAAAGTTTTTGCTTTCATTTCAGGTACATAAAGAAAGAAACTTAGGAGACATAGTATTAAAGATAAGATCCCTAGCTTTTTCATAACACACCTCTAATCTTTTAACATCTTTCGATATTTTTTATATTCTGGAAAATACTTCCCTACCGTTTCCCAAAACTCTTTTGAATGATCAAAATGAACTAAATGAGATAATTCATGTACAATCACATAATCCAAGCAAGATTCCGGATATTCAATTAATTTTGAATTTAATGTAATCGTTTTACTTTTTCTATTACATACTCCCCATCTTGTTTTCATAGTACGTATTCTCAAAGGGTATTTTGGTATTTCTTCTTGAAACTTTTCATAATAGTAATCATAATGTTCTTGAAAAATTGTTTTCATTTTGCTTTCTAGCCATCGATTTAACATTTTTTCATCTTTGACATATATTTTATCTCCTACGATATCAAACTGATCTAGCGTAGGCACTATAATTATATCATAAACATTTCCTAAATAGTAGAATTTTTCTTCTTTTTCATTTTTTTGACACTTTTTTTCTATCATTCTTTGAATGGCTTTTTCATTTCGCATTAACATTTGATAAATGTCTCTATCTGAGGCAAGATAATTGGTTGTGACAAAAATGATATCTTTCTCTTTGATTCTGATATAGCTATTTCGATTCTTTTTTCTTTCAATTATTACTTTATAGATTTGATTATTAATTGTATAGGTCATTTTACCACCTAAACATATTTTATCAAAAAGAAAAAGGAATCTCAAGGATTCCTATATCATGATAGATAAAATAATATATACTATTACAGATGCAATTCCCATTCCTAATACATATTTCCAAGCATATTTAATCCAATCAATGAAAGATACTTTCAAATAAGATAAACCTGCTATTAAAAGTGCACTAGTTGGTAATAAGAACATCATCATACCATGAGCTGATTGCATTACAAATGCTAATAGTGGATAAACAGTATCATGAGTAAATGCAGTTGTTAAATTTGTAGCCATATAATTTACAAAATATGGGAACTCATTAATAAATGCTCCACTGATAATACTAATTGGGAACATTACAATGACATTTGCTACTTTACCTGCATGAGGTAAAATCCAATTTACCATTGTAAAGTAAATACTTGTTCCAGTTGATGAACCTAAAATAACAGATGTAATGACACTTGCAAGCATTACATAGAATGCTACAGGAAGAACTTGTTTTGCTCCATCTTTTAAAGCGTCAATATAGTCTTCAAATTTCACACTATATAACCATGCGATTAATGCTGTTGCAATTAGTAAAACAATATTCATTTCAGTTACATTCCAATATCCAAATGGACTAAAATTACCAATGATATTTTTTAGTAATGGATAACCATTAATCTTTAATGCAACCATTTTTTCATAAAGTTCTTCAAATCCTTTATAATTAATTGCATAGGTCCAGTTATAGCAAGCTACTCCAAGTAGTACTAATACAAACGCTAATACAATTAACATAGGTGCATAACTTTTTGTTGATTTATGAGCGTAATGATCATCATCCAATAATGGAATATCAATTTGATTTTTCTTTTCTAATTTTTCATTCTTTGTAACAAAGAAAATTAATAATGCTACAACTACTGCAAAGAAAAGAACTTTTAATAAAATATAACTATTGATATCTAATTCAAAATAATAGTTTAAATATCCTACAATATTAAATCCATAAGTACTTGCAGCATTTCCTGCTAAGATAGCTCCTATTGTTGCCATCAAAGTAGGTAATTTCTTATATCCAAGTCTAAGTAAAATTGCCATAAATAATGGTACAAAAATTAATAATACGAAACTTAAACCTGAAACAGATGATAGAATACTAAAGAAAAGAATTGAAATAATCGCAAATGTTTTCTCTTTTTTCGCATATTTCTTCGTAAAATGACTTACTAATTTTGAATAAGCTCCTGTACGATTCATTACTCCGTATAGTCCACCAATCAACAAAATCAAAATGCCATAGTTAGCATAATTTGTTAATGTTGTAAGTGGAATTCGAAAGAAATCTAAGATCCCAACTGGACTTGTCGCATCTTTAACGAATTTTCCTGCTTGATATGATCCTGCTGGAATAATCCATGTTAAGACAACAACAATTAAAAAATAAACCCCAATTACTTTTAATAAATTTTTCTTTTTCATATTAACCTCCTATACTCATTATAACACGATTCTATTTTTTGTAAATTGTTTTTTGTTATTTGCTATAGTGTTTTTCTTGTTTTTTTGTTAGAATAAAACATGAGGTGAGATGATGAATCCATTTCCATATAGCGATACCAATAAAAGATATCATACTCTAACTTATTATCATAAAAAAAGATTTCAGGGAAAAGTTTTTAAAGTGAGTTTAAATGCTGGCTTTACTTGTCCTAATATTGATGGAACAGTAGGATTTGGAGGCTGCATTTATTGTTCTAATTTAGGTAGTGGTGATTTTGCAGGAAATGTAGAACATGATCTTGTTACTCAATTTAATGAAGTAAAAGACACCATTTCCAAAAAATGGCCTAATAGTAAGTACATCGGATATTTTCAAGCACATACCAATACTTATGCTCCTCTGTCTGTTTTAAAAAAGAACTATGAAACCATCCTGGCTCTTCCAAATGTAATTGGTCTTGCAATTGCGACTAGACCAGATTCTATTTCAGATGAATGTTTAGATTATTTAGAAGAACTATCCAAAAGAACTTATTTAACAGTAGAATTAGGTTTACAAACCATTCATGAAAATACTTCAAAATTCATTAACCGATGTCATTCATTAGAATGTTTTGAAGAAATGGTTTACAAATTAAAAGAAAGAAACATACAAGTTGTGGTTCATATCATGAATGGACTTCCTTATGAAACCAAGGAAATGATGTTAGAAACAGTCAATTATTTAAATAAACTACCAATCGATGGAATTAAAATTCATATGTTACATATCTTAAAACACACTAAATTAGGAATGATGTATCTGCAAAAACCATTTCCTATTTTAACAAGAGAAGAATATGTAGATATTGTCTGTGATCAATTAGAACATCTAAGAAAAGAAATTGTAATTCATAGAATTACAGGGGATCCAGACAAAGAAGAACTAATAGAGCCTACTTGGCTTTTAAAAAAATTCTGTGTATTAAATGAAATTGATAAAGAATTAGTAAGAAGAAATACTTATCAAGGTTATGCATTAGAAAAAGAGGAATAATCCTCTTTTTATTTTCGATTTACAAACCAAACTCCACTAATATCACAGTTACTACTATCTGGTGCTGGATTTGGCATTGGTAATTTTACCAAAACTGGCACTTTAAATGCTGCACCAAATGCAATACAAACCCCTGGTTGTAAGATACGTAATCTTTTTACAATTTCATTGGTAATATTAGGAACCATTTCTTTAATATAGGCAACATCTTTTGGATGTAACATTTTAAATATTAAGAAATTGGTACATTGTGATAAAGAAGTTTCTGATAATTCACTTGGTCTTTGTGAAATTAATCCTAATATGACTCCATATTTACGACCCTCTTTGGTAATACGATCAAAAATATTATAACTTAATAAATTAACGTCATTGTCATTTTGTACATAACGATGAGCTTCTTCCAAAATAATATGGAATGGTAAAGAAGCTCTTTTATCCAAACTTTTTGCATAATCAAATAGTAATTTTGAATAAATTTTTGTAATCGTTTTTGCTAAACGATCATCAATATAGTTGATATTAAAGTTAATAATTTGTGCTTTTTTTCCATCTGTAGCAGTTAATAAACTTCTAATATATTGTTCCCTTGTCACATATTCTGGATAATCAAAATAAGTACTTGTTTCACTATCTAATAAAGTATGAAGTCTTACTTTTAAACTGTTCATTTCATCATACACTTTATCACTTTTTAAAACTCCTTCACCAATTAAAGCAAAATCAAATGCATCTGCAAAATCTTTTAAGGTATATTTAAAAGATCCATCTGGCATAGTAAGTTCAAGACCTTCACTTAAGAATGAGGAAACAAAAGTCATAATTAATTCCATTTCTCTGATTTTTCCAGTTTCATCAATTTGCAAGCATTGTTTAAATGGTCTTGTATATCCTGGTTGGAAAATTGGAGTTTCTAGGTTCAATTCTTTTGTATGATAATAAGATAATACTGAGAACACTTGGTCTCTTATTTGAGCTGGTGGTCTGCCACTACTTAAAATATCTAAAATTGCACGTGCAATAATATCATTTTTATGTTTGATTACCAATTCTTCTTCCTTCGCAAAAATGGTAACTAATTTCATTGCTTTTTCAATTAATGGAAGTTGAGAAGGTTTCTCTGCTCCAAGTAAAAGGGCCATATCGTCAAGTGATAGAAGCCATAATGGTATTTTTAATACTTCTGTTTCACTAAATTTTAAATTGGTTGTATAAGCTTTAAATGAGATTTCAGGTATCTTATTATGTAGTTCTTTAAATGCACTATGATATTCCCCATAAGCATCAAAAATAAAGATACTTGCTCGATAGGCAATGGAAGTTTCTTTTTCAAATAAGTTTTGAATGATTCTTGCTACACTACATGATTTACCACTACCAGTAGATCCAAAAATAGCAAAATGATTGTTAAAGAATTTGTTGATATTGACTCCAATTTCAACGCCATCATAAATTGGACTCGTTCCAATATAGAGATCTCTGTTTTCCATATAATGATCGACTCCAATAATAAGTGGAATACGATCTTTTGAAATAAGCCTAACACTTGCTCCAAAGGATGGTTTTCTTACCACACCAAAAACAAACTTATCACCTATAATTTCTCCTAATAGGTTAATATAGGCTACTCCATCTTTAACATGGTCTATTTCTCCAACTGTTTTCGCAATATTATCTTCCATGATTACATGAGTGTTAATAATACTTTGATATTTATCCAATTCAATATTTAACTTTAGAAGTACTAAATTCTCTTCAATTCCAATTATTGTCCCTAACATGTTCACACTTCCTATTCTAGAACCATTATACTGTTTTTTTTAAATCTTGTAAATAAAAAAAATTCTTTTAAATCAAAGAATCTCTTTTATAAACTTTTACATTTGGTAATGTTTGAATTTTTATTTTACAAGGTTTGGATACTTTAATAAATCCTAATCCTGCAATCACTATATCTTCATTTTGTTTCATAGATAAAGTATGTCCCTGAAATTTTTTTTCTATTTTTGCTTTTTCAAATTTTCTTTCTAACTGTAAAGAATTTGAAAAGAAAAATGTCAAATTAGTTGGTTCTTCTACAGATACGATTAAGAAATCATCTAAATGAAAAGAATTCTCTTTTTTTACTTGATAAGTAATCGGATTCACAGCCTTTTTTGGGAGTATTTTTTTAATTGTTTTCTCATCTATATAATCAAGAATCGTTCCTTCTTCTAAAATACCCGGTGTGTCAATCAATACTAAATCATCTGTCAATGGTATTTCAATTTGATTTAAAGTCGTAGATGGTAACATACTTGTTGTAATTTCTTGATTTAAATTAGAATAATGATAAATCATATGATTAATCATAGTAGACTTTCCTGCATTTGTATAACCTACTACATATACTTTTTTAGATGTTTGATATTTTTGAATTAAATCCATTAATTCATCATAGTGGTAATTCTTTTTACTAATGATTATTTTATCAATAAAAGGAATTCCAAAGCGATCCATATATTGTAATAGTTTGTTTTCATAAATAGAATCCGGTAATAAATCTCTTTTCGTTAGTACCAATAACACCTTACTATCTTTTAAAGTTTCTTTAAAAATAGTAAAATTTTCATTCAAAAAAAACAAATCTACAACAAGTAATACTAAGCTTCCTGTTTGGTTAACAGATTTTAAGATTGAAATATAATCTTTATTCTCTTTCATAACTGTTTTATAGTCACCATAATGTTGAATTCGAAAACATCTTTCACACAAATGAGACTCTAACTTTGTTGTGTACCCTATTTCTTCTTTGTTTTCTATTTGTAGTTGTGCCCCACATCCCTGACATTTATTCATAATATTTTCCCCTTGTAAATAAATTCTGTTCGCGAAGTTTTTTCATAATATGGCGTTCATACAATCTTGAAATATTAGTAGGAAAATTGTCTTTTGAAGATACGGGATTAATTAAAATAGTCGTAATTCCCACTTTATTTCCTCCTACAATATCAGTTAATAATTGATCTCCTATCATCGCTACTTCACTTTCATTCAAATGTTTTTCTTCTAATAGTTTCTTATACTTTTTAATCTTTGGTTTGCATGCAAAAGAAATTGCTTCTACACCAAGTTCTTCTTTAAATGGTTTAATTCTTCTATTTAAAGCATTAGAAAAAATGATGACTTGAAATCCTTTTTCTTTTAATTCATTAAATAACTCTTTAATTCTATCATTTGGTTTTTTTACAAAAGGTGATACTAACGTGTTATCAAGGTCAATTAAAAGACACTTGATTCCTCTTTCTTTTAATTTATCATAGTCAATGGAATAAATGCTTTTTTGATATATATCTGGCTTATATTTTTCCATATCAATCACCTTGAAATCATTTTAGCACATCTAATTAAAATACGCAACGAAGGAAAAAACAAAAACGAATGAAAAACATTCGTTTTTTTAAAATACATATCTTTATCATTGAATAATTATGTCATTTTACAAAACCTAAGTTTACTACACCAATATATCCATACGAGATTGAGGAACTATCGTCATTACATTCAGACCATGCCCTATAATACCTATATGTATGGAACCCTGATGATATTTTGGTCCAAGAAGACTTGTTATTGCTTCCTTGGCCTCCACCAACGCTACCAGAACCACTTCTTGTTCCAGTGACAAATACTGCTTTTGTATTATTATTACCTGTATCAATCACAGTTCCATAACCTCCACCACCGTAGTTACTAAAATGAGAAGATTGTTTAATATTTCCAATATTTGGTTTTGCATCTGCTGCACCATCGGCTTTCCCTTTGTTGTAAACATTTTCAGCATTAACATAACGATAAATATTATTTTCTCCTAAGTCAACAGTACCTCCTGTACTGTTTGCTGCATAAGTATAAGTTTCACTGTTTTGGTTTGGATTGGCTGTTACTTTTCCAGATCCATTATGATATCCTGCAGGAATCGTATAACTTTCTCCTGGATTAATCGTTTGTGACACAGCTCCATTATTTGCCATAGTTCCATTTCCAATTGTTGCATCTGGTTTTACATATGTTTTTCCTGTTAGTACATC
>CAMNAC010000033.1 GCA_946530475.1 uncultured Mycoplasmatota bacterium | reverse complement strand
ACCAAATACATCAAAATAAGTAGTTGGATATTTCTTACATTCAAATCCTTCTAGTTTTAAGTTTTCTACTCTTTTTGAAATATTTTCATTCATTTCTCCTGGATAAGACATTCCAGCAAGATCCCCTTTGACATCCACTAAGAATACTGGAATTCCTGCATCGGAAAAGCTTTCTGCCATCACTTTTAAAGTAATGGTTTTTCCTGAACCTGATGCACCCGTAATGAGTCCATGCCTATTTGCCATTTTAGGAAGAATATAGACTTCTTTTTCTAAATTTTTCCCAACTAATATTTTTTCGTTTTTATACATAGTATTCCTCCTAATCTCATTATATCATGTTCTATTGATATTTGAGGCACTTAACCACAAAATTTCCTTTTTTTGTTGTTCCAATGATTCCTTTGTATTTATACTTTCCATATCTCCTAATACTAAAAATATCTCCATCTTGTAAAATCTTAGATGGTTGGTTAATCCATTCATAATTAAATAGAATCTCTTTTTGCTTCATTTTTTCTTTTATTTGATTCCGATTCATATTTAAAAGTCTGGATAATACAGTATCTATTCGTTCACTAGAAACTAATAATTCAATCTCTTCATAAGTTCTTTCATAATCTTCTAAAATAGATAACTCTTTTTCCTCTAAGGTAATGGAATATTTTCCAACCATTGTAAAATGGAATTGAAAAAATTCTTTCATAGTTTCTAATACATAAATATAATAATGTCCATTTACAATTAGAATATCACCAAACAAAGAAGAATCAATTCCCAATGCGAATAAAGATCCTAAAATATCAGAATGTTTCAATTCTTGTTTACAAAGAATTTCAAATAAGATTACTTTCGGTTTTTCTCTATAAAAGATTACTTTTTCAGCATCTTTATATGGTTTATAAATCAAATAATCTTTCTTTTTTAATCTTTTTGAGACTTCCTTTTGCATTTTTCCATCTAAAAACTTGGTACTCTTCCCATTTAATATATCATCCACATATTTTTTTATTTCATATTGTTCATTCATAGTTTTTCCTTTTGTAATTCATTTTCATTATAACATAAAAAGAGTAGATATCTACTCTTATTTACCTAATCGATGTTTTAAAGTTGTATAACTTATTAACCATACTCCTAAACATAAATAATAGAATATATGAACATATATGATAAAATCAAGAGTGTCTGGATTGTTCGTTTTTTCTTTTTCCTGTTCAAAACTTGCTTCAATCACTACATTTTCAAATGGCATAGTAAATTTGTTTTGATTAATGCTAATTGTTCCATCTGAATTATTTATGATTTCTCCTTTACTAAATTCTACTCTCTCTCCTGAATCAGTTGTTATTGTAAGTTTACTTAATTGATATCCTTTTTTCGATGTTATTTTAAATGTGATTTTATCATTTCCTTTTGCGTTTTCAACAACTTCTATTTCACCATTTCCATCTGTTTTTGTTTGGATATTATATTCAATTTCACTTGTAGGTATTGTAATAACTGGTCTTACTCCACAACCTAATGTAGTTTCTGGAGCACATGTTAAGAATCCTGCTCCACAAAGTTTTCCTTGTTCTGCAGTAAAAACGAAGTATGATTTTCGAGCTGCTTCTTTTGCATCAAATACAGTTGAATTCCAATATGTTGTTGAATACAGCCATGAGTAATCATTAGGAATATATGGTTTTAAATCGCCAAATTCTACTTTATAAATTGAATGATAATAATCAGATGCTTGTATGGTATTATAGTTTGTTCCCCATTCTTCCAAAGGTAGGAATTCTCCAGATATTTTACTAACGATATCATCCATTTCAGATAATGATAAAAGAGAAATATCATTAATTGTATATCCCATTTGTTCAAGTAAATATTTATAGGTATATAGTGGTTTGGTTATTCCACTTTGGTTTCCATCTCTCATAACAGAATCTACAGTATCTTCATTTAAATGATCTAGATTAATATCAAAATCATAAAAGGAAGTGTTTTCCTGCACAGGAATACTTTTTTTTGATATTCCTTCTTCAAAATTCATATCATTGTTAAAAGCTTCTCCAGTATGTTGCATATATACATCGCCAACTTGTGGATATAAATAATTTAATTCTTCATCCCAATGAGCACTTTTAGCATCTTCTGTTTGTAATAAATTATAAGAATCGTTTATTTTCTTATACTTACATTCTATCTCTCTATAATAAGGATTTGCTGTTTGACTTGATTCAATATATACTCCTTGATGATTTTGTGCAAATTCGCTACATATTTCACTAGTACTTCGTGTGTCGCTGAAAGGAAATTGAAGAACTTGATCAATAATGGTTTCCTTGCTATTAAGAACTGCATAAAAACAATATCCAGGTGCATTATAAAAGTCATCACTTTTTACTGTCCCACCTTTTGATTGTGCTAAATCAAAACAATACTTTGAATCACTTCTAGTGTCTCCTTCTTCTTTTTCTATTTTTTCTTTATAAATCGTAACTCCTGTATTCAAATTGTATTTTGCTAGCATTTTTACTTCGTCTTCATTTGATTCAATTACATAAAAATGTTCACTTCCACAAGCTATTTCACTTCCTAAGTCTTTACCATTTCCAGATACAACCTTACAAGATTCTTTTGCTTCAACAGATAATGGGATCAATAACATTATGAAAAGCAATCCTAGTTTTCTAACTTTCATTTTACACTCTCCTACTTTATACCTACATTGTATCTCAAGTTATTTGAATAGTCAAATAAAAAAACTAACAAAGTGTTAGTTTCATTTTCTTGGTGCAGGAGAAGAGACTCGAACTCTCAAAGGTTTCCCCACAAGAACCTGAATCTTGCGCGTTTACCAATTTCACCACTCCTGCATAAAATAAAAACCGTTCATAGAACGGTAATTATCAGACTGGTGACCCGTACGGGATTTGAACCCATGTATGCATGCGTGAAAGGCATGTGTGTTTAACCACTTCACCAACGGGCCAACAATGGCGCCCCGAGTAGGACTCGAACCTACGACCCCTTGATTAACAGTCAAGTGCTCTAACCAACTGAGCTATTGAGGCAAAAAATGGTGGGCCTGACAGGACTTGAACCTGTGACCCCACGCTTATCAAGCGTGTGCTCTAACCAACTGAGCTACAGGCCCATTTTTTCATAGGACTATTTCATTTTACCCTATTTTTTTTATTTTATCAAGTGTTTTTTAGAAATTTATAAATTTTTTTCGCTTCCGAAAGTATTTTACTATAGAATATGTTTTTAGTCAATGAAAAAAACTACTTTTCAGTAGTTTTTAAAATACCCATGATGTTGCCCAAGTAATCCATTTTAAATAATCATTTGAGATTACCATTCCTGAAGTTACTGGATAGAATAATAAGAATCCAATCAATACAATGAGTAAATATATCCAAATAAATTTATCTGTTTCTTTTCGCTCTGTAAACTCTTTGATGAGTTCTACAATCGATAACATTACAAATGGTAATGCTGGGAAGAAATGATATAAGAACATTACTCTTCCAATAAACATATATGGAAGCCACAATGTAATGATTGCCACTAAAAGCGTATATTTTTCTTTTGTTCTTCTTTCAATGAAGCTAGCAACTAAATATCCCATTGCGATTACTCCAAACCACCAAATCATTGGATTTCCAATTCCTGAGATGGTAATTCTAGTAGCATCCGTTAAATAAGCTACATGATACCAAATAGGTTTTACTAATAATGGCCATGTATACCATTTTGATGCAAAACTATGTCCTGCTTCCAAACCAGAATGATAATGAAACATCGATTCCATCTGAAGAAAGAAATCTTTTAATGAATGTACTGCATAAGGTTGCGTATATGGGAATACAAAGTAACTTAATAAATAAATGATAGATGGTACTAAAACAAAGAATAATGCGCAATATCCAAGTATCTTTAATCCATCTTTACGTTTTGAACGAATAAAATGAGTGAAGAATAAGATTGCTAAACCTAATCCTCCAAATAATCCAGTCCATTTTGTTGCAATCGCACATCCAATGAAGAAACCAGATAATCCTAAATTGATTAATTTCTTCTTTAAAGCTACTCTTCCATCTTGTTTCGTATAACGATACATAAAATAGAATGCTGCTAAAATGAACAATACTAAATGCGTATCAATGGTACCCATTCTACTTTGAACAAGACGGAAATTATCAAGTCCCATTAATAATGCTGCTAAAATAGCATATTTTCTTTTTCCAAACAATTCTTTCGCAAACGCATACATAAGCGGAATTAATAAGATTCCTGCTAGAACACCCATCGCACGATAATTAAATGGTGACATTCCAAATAATTTAATAGGAAGTGCTTGAATTAGTTTTCCTAGAGGTGGATGTACCCACTCATATACTGTTTTATGATTTGCATATTCATAAGCAGATCTTGCAAAATAGATTTCATCAAAATACATGCTATTCATGTAACTGATTTTTTCTGGAACAAGACTTAATTCATCAATTAATGCTCCATTTGCTGCATCTACTTGAACTGCAATTTTTTGATTGTCCATATTATAGAATTGTATATCCCCTAATGTGGAACCTGGTGTATTGGCTTCTACCATAATACTCTTGATACTTGGTTTATTGATTGTTAAATCTTCCCATGTAAATGAATAGGTAGAATCCCATGTCGTATAAATTTCATAATTTTCTCCATCTTCTGATAGATAAATATTATATTCTCCTGGTACAGAACCAGAAAAAACGCGAAGTTTTGAAATAGGAGTTCCAGCATCAAAGTTTAACATAATGGTTGCTTTTTCAGGAAATTCCAAATATGTTTTTGGCATCTTTTTATCTCCTAAATTATGAAAGCCAATGATTCCTGCAAATAAGATGATTATTGCAAGGATTAGGAAGTCCATTTTTCCTAGTTTTGTACTAGTTTCATTCCAAAATCTCTTCATATCCAACCCTCTTTCTATTATCATTTTACCATATTTTTTTTAAAAGTGTGAAATATTTTTATTTTTCCAAAGAAAAATGTAAAGAAAAAACCCTAAAAAGGGTTTACATTCATCTGGTGTCCTCTTGCGGGCTCGAACCGCAGACCCACTGATTAAGAGTCAGTTGCTCTACCAACTGAGCTAAGAAGACAAATCTGGTGGGGGATATAGGACTCGAACCTATGACCCCCTGCTTGTAGGGCAGATGCTCTAACCAACTGAGCTAATCCCCCAGATACAAAAATATTTTACCCTATTTTTTTTAAAATAGCAATCCTTTTCTCATATTTTTTTTGTTTTTGAAAAAACTATAAATGGTGATACTATGAAAAGTTTATGGCAGGATGTTACCTTCCCAAAGTTATCTTCTTTAAACAAAAATGAATGCTGTGATATCTTAATTATTGGAGGTGGAATAGCTGGTATTTCTACCCTATTTGAATTAAAGGATTTAAAAGAAAAAATCATGCTAATTGACAAAGGAAAAATTGGAATGGGGGTTACTTCTAAAACAACAGGAAAACTCACTTTCCTACAAGAGTTAAACTATCAAAAAATCAAAGAAGCAATGAATGAAGAAAGTGCAAAACTCTATTTGGAAAGTCAAAAAGATGCAATCAAAAATGTAGAATCAATCATCCAAAAATACCAAATAGATTGTGGCTTTGAAAAAGTTGATTCCTATGTGTTTACCAATCAAAAAAAAGAAATCAATAAGTTTCATAAAGAAGAAGCACTTTTAAAAAAGTGGAATGTTCCATTTTATATTGTAAAAGAATTACCTATTTCATTTCCATGCACCTATGGAATAAAAGTTTCTGATACTGCAGTTTTTCATCCATTAAAATATTTAAGTCATTTATGTAAGATTTTAAAAGAAGATAAGATTCCAATTTATGAAAATACCTGTGCACAGAAGATTTCAAAAAAAGATGATAACTATATCATTCAAACCAATCATGGAACGATTTCAGCAAAAAAGGTAATTGTTTGTACACATTATCCATTTTTTATCATACCAGGTTTCATTCCTTTTAAAACTCATTTAGAAAAAGACTATATTTGTGCGAAAAAAGGATTTCAAAATCAGCCTTTCAGTGCCATTACAAATACTTCCCCTATTCATTCCATTCGCTATCAAAAAGATCATCTTATCTATTTAGGGAACTCTTTAAAAACAAATCAAGGATTAAATGAAGAAAAAGAATATGGAAAAATACTTAAAAATTTTAGAAAATACTTTTCAGAAACTCCTGATTATATATGGTCCAACCATGATATTATAACAACTGATTATCTCCCTATTATTGGAAGGTTAAAAGATCAATTGTATATTGCGACTGGCTTTAATACTTGGGGAATGACCAATGGAGTTTTAGCAGGTATGATTCTATCTGACCTAATAAAAGGAAAAAAGAATCCTTATGAATCATTGGTTTCTCCACATCGGAAAATGAGTATTCAAAAATGTATCCAAGGATTTCAAGATTTTCTTCAAAATACAGATAGTATTCTAAAAACAAAGATACAAAAACAAAAAGAATTCTATCCTAAAAATGTGATAATGAAAAAAAACATCGGTATTTTTATTGATCAAAATGGAAAAGAACATAGAATTCAAAATCAATGTCCTCATATGAAATGTTCTCTTATTTTTAATACGATTGATCAAACATGGGATTGTCCTTGTCATGGTTCTAGATTTGATATAGATGGAAATGTATTAAAAGGGCCAAGTGTTTTTTCTATCAAAAAATAGAATCCTAAGATTCTATTTTAATTTACTTCCTTTTACCCCTTTTGTACCACTAAAATTACTTAAAATGTTTGTATCAAAAGAAGCAACTTTTTTACTACTTTCTTTGTAATCTTTAATTCCTAATGTAATTAATTCATCTAATAATTCTTTATACGATTTTCCAATAGGTTCCCATAAATAGAAAGATAAAGATCCTGGTATGGTATTTGGTTCATTGATGTAAACTTCTTCTTTTTTTTGATCAATTAGAAAATCAATACGGCATACTCCACTTAAGTTTAAAGCTTTAAATGCAATTTTCGATAATTCTTCAATTTTATCTTTCATTTTAGGAGAAATACGAGCTGGAACAATACGGTTAGTTGAAGCCATTCCTTTGCTTTTTCCGCCAAATTTTCCTTTTCCTCCACCTAAATATTTATCACGGTAAGATAAAAATTCATCTGCTCCCATTACCTCTTCAATCGCACTTGTTTTCTGGAATTCATGACTTCCTAGTACACTACAATTTACTTCTGTTAAGTTAGGTACTACTTTTTCTACCACAATTTTAGAATCATATTTTAAGGATTCACGGATTGCGGCATCTAGTGAAAATTCTTCTTTTACTAATTCGATTCCTACACTACTTCCTAAAGTAGCTGGTTTTACGATTACTGGATATCCTATTTTTTTGACTTCTTTAAAGATATGATCCTTATGTGTTAAGTATTCACTATCATAAAACCAAGTATAGTCAACTACTGGTAATCCACAAGATTCAAATACTTGTTTCATAACCACTTTATCTTGTCCAAGTGCTGCACCTAATACATTGCATCCAACAGTTGGGATTCCAATCGTTTTTAAATACCCTGCAAGAGTACCATCTTCTACTCCATTTCCATGTACAATTGGAAATGCAATATCAATTGTATTTACGATCTTCTTAAAAAATCCCATTGTTTGTAAAATGAATTCTCCATTTCTTTGATAAAGGACTACTTTTTTTGCATATCGTTTTAATAAATCCATATCACGATAAGTATCAATTTCTTTTAATAGTCCTCCAGTATACCATTCTCTTTCTTTTGTGATATAAATTGGGATTACTTCATATTTATCTTTATCCATATGAGTCATTGCTTGAACTGCTGAAATAATACTTACTTCATGTTCAACAGATGGTCCACCAAAGATCACTCCTACTTTAATTTTCATTCTTTCACTCCTATTCATTAAATATGTCTGGTAAATCATTTTCTAATAAGACATATGTTTCTTTCTCTCCACTTAATTTTTTCATTAACGGAAACGCTTCTTTTACATCATTTAATATGTGAATATGCTCTTGTTTAAAATTCATTTCTTTTAATCCGTCATAAATTGGAATAGTTTGTTCTTTTCCAATTAAGATTACTTCATCAACTGACCCTGCAATTTGTTCTCCAAATTCTTTATTTTTGATGTATTGTAAACTACCTAATTCAATCATACCTGGAGTCACGATAATTCTTTTTCCTTTCATAAGAGAAAGAACTTCTAATGCTCGTTTACTTCCAACAGGGTTCGAATTATAAGCATCATCAATCAAGTGAAGATTTCCATATTCTTTTAATTCTAAACGATGTTCTACTGGAGAAACTTTACTCACCGCAATTTGTAATTCTGGAATACTGATTCCAAGTTCATGTCCAAGCAATATTCCAGCTAATAAATTATATATATTATGAGTCCCTAGTAGTTTTGTTTCAAAATGATATGGTTTTGAATCCCCTTTCCAAATACAATCAAAACTTGTACCGCTTCCACTTAATTCGATGTTTGTCGCATATAAATCAGCTTCTTTATTATCAATTCCTATCCATAATATTTTACAATCATTTTTTAATGGATAAGATACCTGATAAGGGTCATCTCTGTTTAAAATTCCAATCCCATCTTTTGGAAGAGATTCAATTAATTCAAACTTTCCTTTTTGGATATTTTCTATACTTCCAAAAGTTTCTAAATGTGCGGTACCAATCGTTGTTAATATTCCATAAGTTGGTTTTATAAAATCACATATTTCTTTGATTTCTCCTCTTTTAAATGCGCCCATTTCAGCAATAAAATAATCATTAAATTTATCTAAATAATTGTTTAATGTATTAATCATTCCATAAGTTGTATTAAAATTTTTAGGTGTTGGAAAGGATACATATTTTACATTTAAAATCGTATTTAATATATTTTTGCTGCTTGTTTTTCCATAACTACCCGTAATTCCAATAACTTTCATGTTTGCATTTTCTTCTAACTTTTTAGTAGCAAGTCTTTTATAATGAAGGAAGACCATTTTTTCTACTGGTATAGTTAGAAAAATTAATGCCAAAGCTACTAAATAATCCAAATAACAAAATAAACTTAAAATTGTATAATGGAAAAATAAAGAGTGTTCCATATTCGTAAAAAGCATTGGAACAATCATAATTCCAAGTAGCAAACAAAATGTAAGTGCTAAACGAAATATTCTTTTCGTATATACCAATGGTATTTTTACTTGTTCTTTTTTTTCTGCGTGATAAAAGAAAATAGAAATTAATAGATAAAACAGAAAATATAAAATCATACTAACTGTGGAAGGCAAAAAATAAGTTGCCGCTAGAAGAATGACAAAAAACATTTCTGGTCCAGAAAAAATCTTATAGCGATTACGAATCACCCATCTAAAATATCGATTATTTACATTGTAATAGTTTTGTTGTAACATTTGAAATACTTTTTTTGTTTTCATTATCAGTAAAACCAATAATGGGATTAATGAAATCAAAAAGTATGTTTTCATAGAATTACTTCCTCTCTATTGATAAAAGCTTTTTAATACTTGTATTGTTTGATCTAATCTTTCTAAATAAGCATAATGAGTACATCCTTCATAAGTAACTACTCCTGCATCTGAGATTAGATTTTCTAACTCTTTCGCATTAGAATAAGGAACTGCCTCATCTTTTGTTCCCCAGATAATTAAAGAAGGGCATTTGATTTTTTTACACTCTTCTTGAATATCTGTTTGAATATGTTTCGTTAATATTTGTCTCATTGTTACAGATGCATTTCGATAATCGGTAGAACCAATGTGTTTTTTTGCAAAGCTTTCCAATTTATTTAAGCCAGGAACTTTTTTTAAAGTTTTTAATACTTTTGTTTTCATTGATGTATCTTTTGTGCTTTTTTTAAATGTAGGTGCAAGTAATACTAGTTTTTCTACTGGATACATGCTTGCATATAAAAGTGCTAACTTTCCTCCAAAAGAATGACCTACTATAATTGGTTTTTTAATGGATAATGATTCCAAAAAAGCATGAAGATATTCTACATAATCAAAGACAGACCAAACATAATTTGGTTCTTCACTTTCGCCAAAGCCAGGTAAATCTAATATCGTAATATGATATTCTTTTTGAAATGGATCTCCTAACATTTTCATCATTTCTATATTTTGTCCCCATCCATGTAGTAACACATAATCTTTTCCCTGTTCATTTCCATACTGAATATAATGGATGGTTGTATCATGAATTTTTGTTCTCATTATTTCACCATATTTCTATATAATATTATACCTCATTTTCCTTGAAACAAAAAGAAAAAAATGCGTTTTTTCACATTTTCTATCATTCCTATAGAATTTGACACCTTCCATTTAAAATATGTTCATTTATAGAGTTTAAATCTTCATAGGATATTTGAAGTGTAACTTCTTCAATATAAAAGCCTTCTAGCCTTTCTCTTGCAAGTTCTTTTGAAAGTCCATAATCCATTAACTTACTTTCATACTCTTTTTTAATTCGATTCATATTTTTTTGAAATGAAGAGGCATCAAATAAGAATTGAGTGGATATGTTTTGTGGAAAAGAAAAAGACTTTTTTATTGAAATAGAAGTAATTTCATATTTTGAAAAATAGTTTTGAAAAAATTCACTTGAAATAGATGGAGTACAAAAAATATGATATTGATTTACTCTATTTTTTTGATCAACTTCTAAATAGACTGGAATTGATTTTTTAGAAGGAAAGTGTACAAGAAAAAAAAGCAATAAAAAAAATAACAAAGTAATTTTTTTCATTTGATCACCTCGTTATTTTTTATTATGTCTTATTTTTTATAAACTATGAGTTTTTTCTTCTTTTTCTTCAAAAGGAACCATACCTAATTGAGCACGAAGTTCATTCAATGCATCAGCACTAAGTTGCGCTCCTGGTGCGATGAAGGATTCATTCACATTATCTACTTCTTGCGTTGAATCATCTCTATATAATTTACTAGATTGATTTTCTGGAACTTTGAATTCTTTGCTGTCTAATGCTCTTGCTCTTCTTATTGCTTCTTCCACTGTTGTCTCTTGTGCAGGTTCTTCTAATCTTGTAGTTTCCTCTTTTGTTTCTTCTTCCACTGGAGGCATATCAGGGATTATAATGTTTTCTTCGCTTTGTTCTTCAGGTTCTATCTCCTCATCGTTTGCTAAAGCAACTGGTTCTTTTTGCTCTTCAGGATAATCTGGCTTATCCACATTCTCAGGCTCAGCTTCAATCACAGGGCTAGATTCCACATCTGTAGCTGGAAGATCTGTATATTCCATTGTATCAGTTTCTTCAAATTCAGGTTCTTTTACAATTGCAAAATCTTTTACCTTTTCTACTACATTTTCTAAATATTGTACAACATCTTTCGCAACTTTAATTACTCTTGAACCAAATGATTGGCGTACTTCTATTTGCTCAGATTCTTCTTGTTCTTTTTCTTTTTCTATTTGTTCATTTGGAATTTCTAAGTCAAAATCATTGATGTCAATCATTTCTGCTAAAGGCTTCTTTTCTAGATCTTCTTCTTTTTCTTCTTTAGCAGTTTCTACTGGTATTTCCAAATCAAAATCGCTTGTATCAACCATTTCTTCTATATCTTTTTCTTTTGATTCT
>CAMNAC010000032.1 GCA_946530475.1 uncultured Mycoplasmatota bacterium | reverse complement strand
TTCTTTTGATTCTGCTTTTTCTTCTGGTAAATTAAAATTAAAATCATTTGTATCAACTGGTATTTCAATAGTAGCATCCTTGTCAGATTCTTGTTTTCTTTCTTTTTGTAAAGGAAGAATTAAATCAAAATCTCCTGTTATAGATGGTTCTTCTTTTTTGATTTCTTCATTTAAATCTGTGACTTTAATAGGTTGTAATTCATCAAAGGTAGGGACTTCTGGCATATTTGGAACATTCGATTTTTCAACTGGTCTTTCTTCGACTGTTTTTTTAACAAGTGGTTCTTCTTTTATGCCAATTGAAGAAACTTCTGGTTCTATTTTTTTCGTTTTTGAAACAGCTTTTGTTTCTGATTTAAGATTAACTTTTATTCCTAATTGTTTTGATAATTCTATAATTTGTTTTTCCAAATTATCATAGAATTCTTTTCCTTCTTTGATGTCTTCTTTTGCTGCTGTATATCTCATCTCATTTTTAGCTATATATGATTCTAGACTTTCTTTTGTCTCTTTTAAATCAGAAGCATTTTTTACAAGTTTTGTTGCAATTTCTTTTTTGATACGTTCAACTGAATTATTTTTTAACTCTTCTAGTTTTTTTATAGCAGTTTCTTTGCTTTTTAGTGTTGCTTGATTATCACTTAGATATAATTTACGTTTGCTTTCAATTTCTGGTTCCTTAGAAGCTTCTTGTTCTCTTTCTTTTTTTGTTTCCTTTATTTGTTCTAAAATAGAATCTAATTGCTCTTGGAGTTTTGCTTTTTTATCTAAATCAAATTCTTCGTCAATTTCAGTTTCTAATCTTTCTTTTTTACTATATAAATCTTTAAGTGTTTTATCAAATTCTTCTAATTTATATCTTAATGTAGCAACAGAATAATGTGATAATTGCTCATGATTCTCTTTTTGTCTTTTCTCACAAGACTCAATTTTTGCTTGTTGTTCATCAATTGCCTTTTTTTCTGCCAAACTAATTCTATCAGCAAATTTTTCGAATTTTTTCTTTCCTTGTAAAGTTTTTAATTCTTCTGTATCTGCTTCTAACTCCTTGATTTTACTCTCTATTTCTTTTTTCTTATCATCATATTCTTTTTTGAATTGCACTTGTTCTAAATATGGTTGATATTTTTTCTTAGCAGTTTCAAGTCTATATTCTAAATATTTTCTTTCTGAATCTGTCATGAGAGTTCCTCCTATCCGTTTTGTTGATTCTTTTTAATCGTTTCTTTCATTACTTTCTTAATTTCTGTCCATTCTTCTTCTGTAGCGATATCAATAAACACTTCTTCGTTATCTCTGTTTTCTACAGTAGAAGCATAAATTGTTTCTAATCCTTTATCATCTACTTCATGAAAAGTATATAACACATAATCTTTTCCTGTACTATCTAGATGGATATCTAAAAGTAAATCTGCGATACGTTCTTGTCCATCTGTTGTTACTATATTAATCTTCTTTCTTTCTTTCATTTTAATCCCTCCAATTTTATTCCTGTTATCATTATAGCATAAGTTTGTCAAAAAAAACAACAAAATTGTTGTTTTTTTGCAAAAAAGTGTCTACTTTACTTCTTTATGTGTATTTAGTTCTTGTTCCATTGTAAATCCTGTTTCTTTTAGGTTTATTTTAATTAATTTTTCAATTTCTTTTCTTAATTTTTCATTAGCTTTTGCTAAATCATCTCCCACTTTAAATGGTTTCCCATATCGAATCATCAATGTTTTACTTCGAAATTTATATTCTCCTGTTACTGCAACAGGAATAACATAAGAATCTGTTTTTTGAGCCATTGATACTGCTCCAAATTTTAAATCCAATAATAAAACATCTTTCTTCTTATTTCTGGTTCCTTCTGGAAAGATTCCGATTGCACCACCATGTCTTAAAACATCAAGTGCCCTGTTTGTTGCATTAGTATCTTTTTTGGAACGATCTACTGGTATGCATCCTGCTAATTTAAAAAACCAAGCAACTTTTCCATCAAAGTATTCTTTTTTAGCCATATAATGAATAACTCTTTTTGTCGCGCAAATGGTTGGACATTGATCAAATAAATGTTTGTGATTTCCTGCAATGACAATGCTTCCTTCCTTTGGAATCACTTCTTTGTTAATAATCTTAGGACTATAATACAATTTGAATAATCCTCTCATAATTGGACTTAATAGTTTATAAGGTCTTTCCTTTTCCATTTTCTTCCCTCTTCTTTCTGTTTTCTTCTTGTAACTTTTTAAAATCAATTTTCCCTACTACAGTTTTGGGTAAACTTTTTCTGAATTCCCATTCTTTTGGGATTGCATATTTCGCTAAATTCTTTTGACATAGTTCTAATAGTTCCTGTTTTAATAATTCGTTTTCACGGTACCCTTTTTTTAAGACAATATAAGCTTTAGGTACTTCTACTTTATAGGGATGTGGTACTCCTAAAACAAATGCGTTTAAAACAACTGGATGTTTTTCTAACACGTCTTCTATCTGATTTGGATAAACATTGTATCCTGAAGTGACAATCATTCTTTTTAACCTTTGTTTATAAGTGATAAATCCTTCTTCATCCATCACTCCAATATCTCCAGAATGCAACCAAATATTACCATCTTTATGAATATGAAGTGCTTCATTTGTTTCTTTTTCATTATCATAGTATCCTAACATAACAGTAGGCCCACTAATACAGATTTCCCCAGCTTCTCCATAAGGAACTTCTTCATCCGTACCAGGTTTTACAATTTGCACGTATGTTCCTGGCCATGGGATTCCTACTGTTCCAGGTTTGGATGCGTATTTTAAATCAAAACTAACTGCAGCAACTGCTTCTGTCATTCCATACCCTTGTGTAAAATTCGTTTTTGCTCCATGTTGATGTAAAAATTCATTGATTTTTTCTACCTTTTGTTTATGAAAAGAGTCTCCTCCTGTAATCACATATTTTAATTGATCTAGTTTTATAGAACCTATTCTAGGATTATTCATCATTGCTTCAAATAAAGTAGGAACTCCTACTAATACACTTGGTTTATATTTGGTTAAAAGTTTGTCAAATTCATTCGCTTTAAATAAAGGAATTAACACTACTTTTGCGCCTACATTAAAAGCATCATTAATACTAACTTCTAATCCAAATCCATGAAAAATGGGCATGATTCCTAAAATAACGTCTTCTTTATTTAAATCTGGTAATGCAATTTTGGATTGAATTGTTGCAGCATTCACATTTCCATTTGACAATACAATCCCTTTTGGAGTTCCAGTAGAACCACCACTTTGTAAAATGAGTGCTGGAAAATCTTTTTTTGTATGTCTTAATGTCTCTTTTTGATACTTGCTTCCATTTTTAATAAATTCTTTCCATGAAAGAACTTTTGAAGAATAATTAGGACGTTCTATTTTTCTTCCTTGTGTAAAGCTATAACCTAATTTATAAAAGATATTCATCGAATTTTTTGCAGATATAATAATAGTTTGATAAACTTCTGTATCATTTAGAATGTTTTTAAGTTTGGAATAGGTAACGTCCATCGCAACTACCATTACAGTAGAATATTGTTTAAGTGCTTGTTTCATTTCATTTTCTGAAAGAAGCGGATGAAGCATATTCGCGACAGCTCCTATTTTATTTAAACCATAAAAAGCAAATAATGCTTCTGGTGTATTAGCGGATAAAATAGAAACAACATCCCCTTTTCTGATACCTGCGCTTTTAAAAGCTTTGGCGCTTTTTTCAATTTGATCTAAAAGTTCTTGATAAGTATATTTTGTCCCATAATATTCAATTGCGACATGGTCCAAATACTTGTCGGCATGTCTTTTTAGATATTCATAGATGGTTTCATCTGGGACAATGATTGTTCTATGTTTTCTTCGATAAAACTTTTCCCATGGTGCTTTTGGCTTTTTTTTAATTCCAATGAAACGAAAAAATTTCATATCCAAAATTCCCATATTGTTTCACTCTCCTATAAGCTAACTATTCTCATTATATCATATTCTTCTATTTTTCATAAAAGAAAAAAGAAATGAAACTCATTTCTTAATTTTTTTCTTAATTTCTTCTAAATCTTCTTGTATTTTACTATATTTTTTATAATCGTATAAAATAACTGCTCCAGTTCCAACTGCTACAAACAAGAATGTCCAAATTGCATCACTTGTTTCTCCTGTAGAACGAGATTCATTGGCATAAGTATCTGATCCAGTTGTTGCAGTATCTCCAGCTGTATCATTGTCAGATGGAACATAAACATATCCTTCTTCATCAATTTTCTTTAGCACATCATAACGTTCTCCTGCTGGAGTATTATAAAGTGCTACAATAGCTGATTTAATATCTTCGTCATATCCACTTGCATATCCTGCAAATACTTTATCTCCAATTACAATATATGGAACTCCTCCTGCTGGTTGTCCTAAATAATTTGAAACTGTTGATAGTAAATTTGAGTTTTCTTCATTATACCAAACTTCATATGATCTTAAATTAAAATATTTTCCATATTCTTCTGTGATGCTATTTAAGAACTCTAAAAATGCATGGCAATAACCACAACCTTTTCCTCGAAATAGGTAAACAGTTGCTTTTTCATCACTTTCAGAATACGTTGTAGAAGATAGAGTAATATCATCATCTTTCAATGTATCAATTAGATTTAATGATGTTGTTTCTGCAAATGCAGTCATTGGAAATAAAAATAAACATAGTAAAAATACGGTTAAAAACTTCTTCATTATCAAATCCTCCTGTTCCATTATAACATAATTCATCAAAATAAAAATACTTTTCACAAAATTTTCACTTTTTCTTTGGAAAAAATGAAAGACGAAACATAAAGTTTCGTCAAGGGGGTGAATGTTTCTTAACAATATTAAAAAACATCCAAGCGCGAACATGTTCACGCTATTATCAGTATAACAAATTCTTACAATTTGTCAATCTAATCCCATACTAGAATCTAGAATCTTTTTAAAGTAGTGATTCTGTTCTTCTAAGTACTTTTTGTGTTTAAAAAATTGTTCTGCATCCTTTTTTGCTTCTAAAAGAATCGCATAATCTTGTTTGATATCTGCTAGTTTAAAATTCATATCTCCACTTTGTCGATATCCAAATAATTCTCCACTTCCTCTTAAGCGAAAATCTTCTTCGCTGATTACAAAACCATCATTTGTTTTTTCTAATACTTCTAATCGTTCTTTTTTTTGTTTCGTAATATAAACACAAGTTGACTCTAAAGAATTTCTACCTACTCTTCCTCTTAATTGATGAAGAGAGGATAATCCAAAACGTTCACTGTCAAAAATAACAATCATAGTAGCATTTTTGACATCAACTCCAACTTCAATAACCGTTGTACTAATCAGTATTTGTATTTCATTTTTTTGAAAAGATTCCATTACCTTTTCTTTTTCTTCATTTTTCATTTTTCCGTGTAACATTCCAATTTTAAAATATTTACCAAATGCTTTTGTCATTTTTTCATACAAGGAATCCACTGTTTCAAAACTCATGGTCTCGCTTTCTTCAATTAATGGAGCAATCACATAAATTTGATGATGTTCCATAAGCTCTTGTAGCATTTTACTCAATACCCAAGGAATCTCTTCTTCCATTTTGACATATGTTTTTACAGGGATTCTTCCTGATGGCATGGTTTTAATAGAAGATACATCCATATCTCCATAAATCGTAAGAGCATAAGTCCTTGGTATAGGGGTTGCACTCATGTATAAAATATCTGGTGTTTGCCCTTTATTTTTCAAATTTTTTCTTTGGTTAACACCGAATCTATGTTGTTCATCTGTAATGACTAATCCAAGATTCTTAAAATTTACATTTTCACTGATTAAAGCATGTGTTCCAATCACCATATCAATGGTTCCATCTTCCAATTTTTTTAATATTTCTTTTTTTTCTTTTGCTTTTAATTTTCCTGTTAGTAATCCTACATTTACAGATTTTCCTTTCAAAAGTTTTTTTAAAGACTCATAATGTTGCGTCGCTAAAATTTCAGTTGGTGCCATTAACGCACTTTGATATCCTGCTAAATAATTAAAATACATACTAATAAATGCAACAATCGTTTTTCCGCTTCCCACATCCCCTTGAAGTAATCGATTCATTCGTTTTTCTTCTCGCATATCCTGTTTGATTTCTTCAATTGACTTTTTTTGATCAGGAGTTAAAGAAAATGGAAGATGTTGAATAAATTCATTCGCTTTTTCTTCTTCTATTTTTTTTGCTACTCCTCTTTTTCTTTGATTCAATTCTTTTAAGCATTGGATTTTTAACATAAATAGAAATAATTCTTCATATTTGGAACGATAAAAAGCTTTTTTTAAACGTTCTATGGTAGATGGAAAATGAAGTTCTTCTACACTTTCTCTTTTATTCATAAATCCTTTTTCTTCTACTAAATAGGAAGGAATATAATCTGGGAGTGTAAGAGGAAGTGCCATTGCTTTTAATACAAACTGATTAATATGTTTACTGCTTAATCCTTTTGTTTCATGATATACACTTTCTATAGTCGTATGTTCTGGTAACTTCCCAAAGCGAAGATCAGATGCTATAATGGTATGATGTTTCAAATCATATTTTCCAAATACGCTAATCATAGTTCCCGGGGTTAATTTACTTCTAAGGAAACCTCTATTATAAATAAAAACTTTTAATAAGTTAGATCCTGTATTTATCGTGAATACCATACGATCCAATCTTTTTTTAAAGCGAAAAATAGAAGGAATGTTTTCTACTGTTCCATCTATGATAATTGGGTCATCTTGTTTTAAAGAATCGAAATTGCTTCTTTTTATAAAATCATATCGATAAGGATAATAAACTAATAAGTCTTCTACTGTTTGGATATTTAATTTTTCAAATGTTTTAACACTTTTTGGTCCAATTCCTTTTAATTCTTGAATCAACATTTTATCATCCTCCTAATAAGTTTCATTTTATCAAACAAATGTTTCTTTTTCAATGATTTTCCTATTTTTTTTGAAAAAAGTGTTGACAAAAAACACTTTATCGATTACTATAAGAAGCACCAATTCGAATTAACGAATTGGCTGCTAGTATCACACTAGCCAACCCCTTTTTATTCTTTTATGGAACGGTTTCGAAAGAGCCGTTCTAGTTTTTTTATATAAAAAACCTATAAGATTATCTTATAGGTTATTTTTCTATGATATATGGATTTGTTCTTGATCCTACTCCTCCTGCTACTTTAATAGTAGTTTTTAAATAAAGAGATGGATAAACTGCAAAGGCATTCGAAGCATAACTATCTGCTATTTGACCATTACTATTCATGTATAAAACATAATGCTGATTGGCATTTAATGGTTGTAATGTCCACATATTAGTTCCATGATTTAAATAGTTTTCTAAACAGGTAGGATGTAACGTACTAGACCACTTATTTGGAGTAGAAGTTAAACATTCTTCTGCAGTAGTTGCATATACATAATCAGATGGATAAATCAGTGCGACTTTTCCTGACCATTCTTTTTCTCTTGTGGAAAATACACTGGTTCCTCTTTCTGCTTCATATAGTTTTTTTGCAGTATAGTTATCTGCAGAATAAACATTATATTTTGTTCCACCTAATTTCCATGTTACAGATTCGATATAATCATCCATATTACTTTTTAAACCTGTAGATGTAAAATCACAGTCTCTTACATCATTTGCATTTCCATTTGCACATAATCCAGAACTACGATTCCAATAAAGACTGTTATTCGCTGTTTTTTCTTCCCCTTTATAATTGATCACTTTATTCGAATCAAACCCTTCATTCATGGTTTTCATGATATCAGCTTCTGACCATTTATTATGCCCTTGATGAGTTTTATTTGTAGTATCTGGGTCCGCTTCGTCAGATCTAGAACTATCCCAGCTGTAATTTCCAATGGATTCTTCTCTCACAATTTTTACAGCAGAATCTTCTCCTTTTACATGATTCATAACTCCAATGATTCTCCATAGTTCACAAGTACTAGAAGATGGCTCTTTATTTTCATCACAATTAAAGTAAACATAATTGCATGGATTTTGTCCAACATATCTTAAATTATTATCATTAGTAAAATCAAATGCAAACGTATTTGTACATGTATTATCTGGACTATCTAAGGTAATCACTTGTCTTGTATCTCCAGGTTCCACAAGAGATGTTAAATAGTCTATTAATAACTCATTAAACATAACATGGATAGTCAAATCACTTGTAACGTTAGGAACTGTTAAAATTCCGTTTTCATATTGGAAAGTTTCACTTCCATCTACGCTCACTTTTGATGGAATTGGATCTTTAAATTCAATAGTAAGAGTGGTTTCTCCTGCAATTCTTTTCGGATAATCAGAAAAGTCTGCTTCTCCTTCATAATAGATTTTAAAGGTTCTTTCATCAATTGGTAGACCTTCTTCCACATCAATTTCATCAATGGTACTTCCATCACAAGGCTCTTCTTTTGTAACTTTTTTTAGTTTTACTTCTTCTTGTTCAAGTTCCTTATAAGCACACCAAGTGCCATTGTTCATTTCAATTGCTACTTTTCCTTCAATATTAATTGCAGCTTTTCCTTGCTTTGGTAAAGAACCTTTATAATTTAGTTCTCCTTCTGCCAAATCATATTTTCCAACCGCAAATCCTCCCGTTTGAATTCCAATTCTCATCGAATCATTTTGAACTGCTTTAATAATTCCGTAAGCAGAATCTCTGAAAGCATTTTTCTTTGCGTCCTCTATGATTCCCATAATAAGTGGGGTTGTAATAAGTGCAATCACTGCTAGAATTACAATGACAGCTAATAATTCAATTAAAGTAAATCCTTTTTTCTTCATATGACACCTCTAATCTCTATTTTCCATTGCGATTATAGCAAAAAAATAGAGAAACTTCAATCCAAGTTCTCTATTTTTAACACTTTATTTACAACTAATTGTAATTTATCGAATCTTTTTTCTACATGAGCAGTGATTAATAAAAGATCTCCAACTTCAATTGTTTGATTTTCTTTATAAAGATTTGGAAATAATACAACATCAACTGAGGTAACTTCATCACTTCCTTTTAAAAACGCCATTTTTTCATTTTTCTTTGTCATGATTTCTTTTTTACTGTCTACATAAATCAAAACATCCACTATTCGATCAAAATAATTGCTTAAAGAAGATAATTCAGTTGTCTGGTATTTTCCTCTTAATTCAGTAACTGGATGATTAGAAAGATAGAAACCAAAAGCTTCTTTTTCTTTTTGCATCAATTCTTTTTTGGAATACTCTTCCACTCTTTCAATATCTGGCTTTTCAAACAAAGTTTCCTGGAGTCCTTGAACTAAATCACCATAGTTAAGTAGATTATCTAAATTATGATGAAGAGTATGAATATTATACCCAAATGTTTGGAATACACCTGCATCAATAAGAGATTCTAATATTTTTTTGTTGACATTTTTTCCGTAGCAGCGTCTTATGAAATCAAAAATATCAGAAAACATACCTTTTTCTCTTTCTTCTAAGATTACCTTTACGGAAACTCCACCTACATTTTTGATTCCAGTAAGTGGAAAACGAATAGAATGATTTTCTAATTTATAATCAAGTCCACTTTGATTGATATCAGGTGGTAAAAGCGAAATATGATTGTATTTACACTCATAAATATATTCTTTTGTTTTTACCTCGCTACCGATTACCATAGATAGTAAACTTTTTAAAAATATTTCTGGATAATGTGCCTTTAAATAAGCCATACGATAAGCAAACATGGCATAAGAAACAGAATGCGCTTTATTAAATCCATAAGAAGCAAATTTTAAAATCAGGTCATATACTTTTTTACTAATATCTTTCGTATATCCATTTTGAATACTTCGCTCAATAAACTTGCCTTCTTCTTCTTTTAATACTTGTTCTTTCTTTTTAGAAATTGCTTTTCTTAATATATCTGCTTCTCCTAGAGAGTATCCTGCCATAATATGTACTACTTGCATGATCTGTTCTTGATAGATCATAATTCCATAAGTAGGCTCTAATACACTTTTTAAATTTGGATGAATATAATCAATTTCTTCTTGTCCTCTTTTTCGTTTGATAAAATGATCAATATTATTCATAGGTCCTGGTCTAAAAAGCGCAATGGCGGCAGTGATTTCATCAAAATTACTTGGTTTAAACTTTCTTAAGAAATTCATCATCCCTTGAGATTCAAATTGAAAGATTCCAACTGTATTTGCGGTTTTAAATAATTCAAATGTTTTTTCATCCGATAATGGAATTTCTTCAAAGCCAAGATGAATTCCTATTTTTTTTAATTCTTCTAATACATTACTTACAATTGTTAAATTACGGATCGCTAGAAAATCCATTTTTAGTAATCCTAAATCTTCTAAGTATTCCATAGAATAAGCAGTTGTATAAAAATTTTCATGATTATAATTTAAAGGAATCACATCGCTAAGATCTTTTTTACTCATCACAATCCCTGCTGCATGAATACTGGTATGTCTTTTTAATCCTTCTAGTTTCATTCCAATTTGATAAAGTTTTTCTAATTCTGTATTTCTTTTTAAATGAGTTCTTAATTTTTCATTTGTCCGATAGTTTTCTTCCAAAGAAAGTGTAGAAGAAATCATTTTTGTAAGAACATCAATGGTTTTTAAATCAATTCCTAAACACTTACCAACATCTCTGATTACTTGTTTACTTGCCATCGTACCAAATGTAATAATTCCTGCTACATTTTTCACTCCATATTTTTGAACACAGTATGTAATGACTTCTTCTCTTCTGTTGAATTCAAAGTCCATATCGATATCAGGCATTGAGATACGTTCTGGGTTTAAAAATCGTTCAAAAAGTAAATTATATCGAATCGGATCAACATTTGTAATCCCCATTAAATAGGATACTAAACTTCCAGCAGCAGAACCTCTTCCTGGGCCTACTAAAATCCCGTTTGTTTTCGCATAATGAACATAATCCCAAACAATTAAAAAGTAATTCACATACCCCATTTTTTGAATGACATCTATCTCATATTTTAAACGATCTACATAAACTTTTGGAACTCGTTCTTTAAATTGTTTTCGAAGGCCCTCTTTACATATTTCTTTTAAAAACGAAAGGGGTTCCATATTATTTGGACATTGGTAAACAGGAAGCAAATCCTTTTCTTTTTCATATTCGAATTGACAAAGATGATAGAATTCTTCATAATTTTTAGATTCTTCTATTTCTGGAATAAAAGAGGGATTTGTTTTGAAATTTTTATCCAACTCTTTTCCTTCTTGAATTGCTTGAAGGTATGGCAAATACATTTCATCTTCTTTTTTTAGACAGCGAATAGTTGGATTATAAATCAAATGATTCCTTCCCCATTTTTCTTTTTCTTCTTTCGTTTGATATCCCTCAAATACTGTCTCAAAAAGAGAGGACATCATTTCATAATAATCTTTTGATTCAAAGGGAATTATCAATACTAAATCAGATGCATATGTTTGAATATCTTCCATTCTTAACTCTGTTTTGGAAAGAATAGTTGCTAGTTTCATCAAATGATGATACCCCACTTTTCCTTTTGCATAAACTTGGAATGAGTGATTTTCTATTTTAAATTCTAATCCAACAATTGGTTTGATACTATTTTTCTGACATGCCAATACAAATTCCATCACACCGAACATATTATTATCACATATAGCAAGTGCCTTAAAATTTCTTTTTGTGGCATAAGAAATAAGTTCGGGAATTCGAATCA
>CAMNAC010000031.1 GCA_946530475.1 uncultured Mycoplasmatota bacterium | reverse complement strand
GCTTTATTAATGAAATTTAGAAAGTATATAAAAGTTATAATAATGACAAATACAACAACAAATATATTGCTACAATTATCATTAAATATTATATCAGGTAATTATTTAACCAAATTAATAATATTTGAAATCTTAGTTATTATTACTGAATATCTTATATATAAAAAATATATGAATGAAGAGTCAGCTAAGAAAATATTATTATATGCTTTGATAGCAAATATGGTAACTGCATGCTTGACTTTCATTATCAAATAATTTTACAAATATGGTGATAATGATAATTGCCATGTGACCAAGTAAAAAAATAAATTATTTGATTGCACCATATCCATGAACATAAAATTGACTTGAAATTAGACGTAATTATACTAAATTTCGTCTTTTTTATGGTATAATTTTAGTGATTTATACGTAAGGAGTTGATCCAAATGAATGAAAACAAAACGAATATCAATTGGTATCCAGGTCATATGGCTAAAGCAAAAAGATTAATAGCAGAGAAACTACCAATGATTGATGTTGTTTTAGAAGTATTAGATGCAAGAATGCCATATTCATCAAAAATAAAAGATTTGGATTCCATTATTAAAGATAAACCTAGAATTCTAGTGTTTACCAAAAAAGATTTATGTGATGAAAAAGAAACTAAAAAATGGATTCAAAAATATGAACAAGAAGGTTATGCTACATTGTTACTAGATCTTACTAAACAAACAGATTATGCAAAACTAATTCTAAATAAAGTAGAACAAGTATTAAAAAAGCAAAATGAAAAACGTTTGGAAAAAGGGATGAGTAAAAGAAGAACAAGGTTACTTGTAGTAGGAATTCCAAATGTAGGGAAATCTACTTTTATTAATCGATTAGTAGGTAAAAAAGCTGTAAATGTAGGAAATAAACCGGGTGTTACAAAATCACTTGATTGGATACGCATTCATGAAGATTTGGAATTATTAGATACTCCAGGTATTTTATGGCCTAAATTAGAGGAAGAAACAGTGGCTTATAATTTAGCAACTTTCAGTGCGATTAAAGAAGAAGTACTTCCATTAGATAAAGTGTCAGTTTATATTCTAGATACGTTATCAAAATATTATCCACATATTTTAGAAACGCGTTATGGGATTACAGAATTTGATATGGAGGATGTAGAACCTGCATTTCTTATAATTGGTAAAAGAAGAGGTTGCTTAATTAAAGGTGGAGAAGTAGACTATGATAGAGTGATTGAACTAATTATCAATGATGTGAAAACAGGATTAATTAAAGGAATTACATTTGACCGACTATAATGGTCTTTTTTCTTGTAAAAAAGTAAGATTTTTGATATAATCAATCTCGAAGTTGGTGAATTATGGATAACCTTACAAAAAATGTATTAGTACTTGCATATTTAGGAGATTCAATCTATGAGTTTCACATTAGAAACTATTTAATCCAAAAGAATATAGGCAATGTAAAAGATTTACAACAACAAGCAGTTCAATATGTAAGTGCGAAAGCACAATGTTCTTTTTTAAAAAGCATGATGGAAGAAAATTTTTTAAAAGAAGACGAAATAAATGTTGTAATGAGAGCACGTAATCATAAAGTTTCTCATAAACCAAAAAGTACTGATATCGTGACTTATAAATATGCAACTGGATTAGAAGCACTAATTGGTTATCTATATTTAGAAAAAAAAGAAAAACGCATTTTGGAAATAATGAATTATGTGATAGGAGAATAATATGTATATTTATGGAAAAAATTCTGTAATGGAATCATTAAAAAAGAAAGAAGAAATCAAAAAAGTTTTTTTAAGTTCTCATTTTCATGAACCAGAAATACAAAAGTTATTAAATAATCAAAATGTTCATATAGTAGATAAGAATAAGTTAGATCAAATGGTAAAAGGGAATCACCAGGGAATTATTGCGGAAGTAAAAGATTATGAATATGCGTCTTTAGAAGAATTGCTAGAAGAAAATGCATTTTTAGTAATTCTAGATCATTTAGAAGACCCTCATAATTTTGGGGCGATTATTAGAACTTGTGAAGCTGCTGGTGTAAATGGAATCATTATTCCAAAAGATCGATCAGTGGATGTGACATCTACTGTAGTACGAGTAAGTGTAGGCGCTATATCAAATGTAAAGATTGCTCAAGTAACAAACCTTGTAAATACAATGAAATATTTAAAAGAAAAGGGATTTTGGATTGTAGGAACTGATATGAATGGAACTCCATATTCTAAAATTGATTACAAAGGAAATCTCGCTCTTGTAATCGGAAATGAAGGAAAAGGAATGAGTTCCTTAGTAGAAAAGAATTGTGATTTTATTGCATCGATTCCAATGAATGGAACAATTAATAGTTTGAATGCTAGTGTAGCAGCAGGAATTATTATTTTTGAAGCGGTGAAAAATCGAAATGAATTATAAAGATTACAATGATTATGAATTATTATCCTATGTGGAAGAGCATAATGAAGATGCAAAAGAATTCTTATTAAAAAAATATGAACCCTATATTCAACATATGGCTTATCAGTTATACCATAATTGTGTTTACAAAGATCGAATTGAATTAGGTGATTTAATTCAAGAGGGAATGGTTGGTTTGAATCGTTCCATTGAAACTTATCAGCCCAATACAAATGTCTTATTTTATACGTACGCAAAAACTTGTATCGATCATCAAATGTATAGTTATCTTGTTCAAGTAGGACGTCAAAAAAACAAGTTATTTAATGAATCAGTATCACTTGAAACGTTATTAGAAACTCATGAAAATTTAGAAAATATTATTTTAAGTGATCATAGAGAAACTCCAGAAGAACAATTAATTTCTAGAGAAACAGAAAAAGAAATATTTGAAACTTTAAAAAAACAACTTTCGGATATGGAATTAGAGATATTTGAATTAAAACTAACAGGATTAAACTACAAAGAAATATCTGAGTTTTTAGAAAAAGATAGTAAAGTTGTAGATAATACATTACAAAGAATTAAAAATAAGTTAAAAAAAATTATTAGAGAAGTAGAATCACAAGAGTAATCTTGTGATTTTTTGTTAAAATATGTTATAATACTAATAGATGATAGGTGATGCATATGAAAAAAAATGGATTTACTTTAGTAGAGTTATTAGCAACAATTATTATTTTGGCTGTAGTCTCTTTAATAACTGTCCCAATAATCAATAATAGTATTGAATCAAGTAAAAGAGAAAGCTTTGAAGTAGGAATTTCTCATTTAATTGTGGCACTTCAAAATGACCAAGCCACTTATAACTTTAAAACACGTTCCTATACATTCCCACTTTCTGCTTCTTCCACATTAAAAATGGATGGAGATATTTCAAACTGGGAGGGAACTGCTAGTATTGATGAAGAAGGGAAAATAGAATTAGCTATTTATTCAAACGGTTATTGCGCAAGTAAAGAAAAAACAGATTTTAATACAGAAATTTCAAAAAAAGATCGATCAGAATGTTTAAATTAGGAGGTAGTATGCCTCTTTTTTCATATTTTCAAAAAGGGAAAAAATAAGGTATAATGATAATAGAGGAGGAGATTACATGAAAGCTGGATTAAAACTATTCAACAACAAGAAACTAACTAAAAATAAAGAAATTATTTCTTATAAGAAGCCAAAATATGTTTATATACCTTTGGTCAATCAAAATGATACCAATATTACTCCTCTTGTAAAAAAAGGAGATTTTGTAAAAGTAGGTTCGATTGTTGGAAAAAGAAAAGGCAATCTAAGAATTCCAATTCATTCGAGTGTGAGTGGAAAAGTAATTGATTTTGTGGAAAAACCTTACTTAAATGGTCAAATGGTGAAATGTATCCAAATAGAGAATGACTTTGAAGAAACAAAAGAAAAAAGAGAAGTCAAAAAACTTCATCAATATACGAAAGAAGAATTCGTTCATCAATTAAAAAGTTGTGGTGTGATTGGAATGGGAGGAAATGGATTTCCTACTTATGTAAAGTATGATCAGGATATCCCACTTCATACTTTGATTGTAAATGCAACAGAATGTGAGCCTTATATTACTGCAGATTATGTATTGATGATGAATCATATTGAAGAAATATTAGATACTATGGATGCCATAATGGAGATTAATCATTTAGATGAAGTGATTCTAGCAATTAAAAAAAGCAATCAAAAATTATGGAAAATGATTCATAATTATATTGGGACTTACTTAAAAATAAAAGTTGTTTTCGTAAGTGATAAATATGGAATTGGATGGGAAAGAGCTTTAGTTCAAGAAGCAAAACATGTTACTTATGATAAATACCCATTAGAAAAGGGAATTGTAGTTAATAATGTTTCTACGATTTATGCAATCTATCAAGCTTTAAAATATGGGAACGCATTAACGGAAAGAATTGTAACATTTACAGGAGAAATGTTAAAAGAACCCCAAAACGTAGTAGTAAAAGTAGGAACTCCAGTTTCAGAAGTGATTGAATCTATTGGGGGATATAAACGAAATAACGATATTCGATTTGTAGCAGGGGGTCCTATGATGGGACATACACTTCCAAATGATGAATTAGTGGTAAGTCCTAATTTGAATTGTGTTTTAGTATTAAAAGATTGGAAAAAGGTGGAAGAAAGACCATGTATTCGTTGTGGAAAATGTGTTTCTGTTTGTCCAGCTAAACTTTGTCCTGTTTTAATTAAAGATTATCAAAAAAATAAGAGAAGATTAGGAGAATTAAAGCCAGAAAAATGCGTAGAATGTGGGCTTTGTGATTATATTTGTCCAGCTGGGATTCCACTTCGTGAAATTATACATTCAGTGAAGGAGGGATTAAAATGAAACAGTTTCATGTTTATCAGGGAACACAAATAAAAGATTCGAATACTTCTTCCAAAATGATGTATCATTTAGTTCTTTCTCTTCTTCCTATTATTCTTTTTGCCTGGTATCAAAGAGGAATTGTTCCATATATGGAAGAAAGAACGGATATCATTGGATTATTTTATCCATTGTTATTTCTTTTACTTCCTTCTTTAATTACTTATTTAATGGAAGTGTTGTTTCATATTCACCATCCACATCCATTTAAAGATGCATTTTTCAATTATGGATTTGTAATCGGGCTTTTTTTAGGATTGATTCTACCATTTCAAACACCAGTTGTAATTCTAATAATTGCTTCTTTGTTTTCAAGTCTTATTGGAAAACTCATATTTGGAGGATTTGGATGTAATATTTTTAACCCTGCATTAATTGGATATTTATTTGTTTTAATGAGCTATGGAGCAGTTATGTCAGTAGATGTAGTTTCCTCTGCAACTCCACTTACAAACTTTAAAAATCTTGGGGGAATTGGCAACTATCATAATCTCGTAGAACCTTATGGAAATTTATGGAATTTCTTTTTTGGAACTATTCCAGGAACCCTTGGAGAAACGAGTGGATTATTATGTATATTAGCTTATTTCTATTTATGCATTAAAAAAGTTATTAAATGGAAGATTCCACTTATTTATGTAGGAACGGTATTTGGAATGACATTCTTAATAGGAGGCTATCAAAATTTAGATATTTGGTTTCCTATTTTTCAAGTTTTATCGGGAGGACTCTTATTTGGAGCAGTCTTTATGGCAACTGATCCAGTTACTTCTCCAACAACTCCTATCGGACAAATTTTATATGCATTGTTTTTAGGAATTCTAACAGTTTTTTTCCGTTTTGGAACTTCTTACCCAGAAGGGGTAATGTTTAGTATCCTAATTATGAATTTATTTGTTTTTATATTAGATCAAGTTGGAAGCAAATCACGTTTTAATTTTACTCATGCGATCATACCATTTTTTCTTGCTTGGACTCTAATTTTAGGTTTAGGTGTCTATTTTGGATTAAATGTTGGTAAAGAAAAAACAGATTCTAATTTTCACATTATTTCAAAAGAAAAGAATCAAAATGAATTTTCCTATATTGTAGAACAAAAAGGATATGCAGGTAATATAAAGGCTCGTATTGTGATTCAAAATTATTCTGTTTCTTCCTTTGAAGTTTTAGAACAAAATGAATCTTATTATAAAAGAGTAGAGAAAGCAGATTATATTGAAAAACTATTAGAAAATCAAAAACACTTAGAACAAGTGGATACGATTAGTGGAGCAACAAAAACATCAACCGCACTAAAAAATATGCTTATTCATACATTGGAAGATTATGAGAAAGAGGTGCATTCATGAAAAAATGGAAAGGAGTTTTGGTATTAACTCTAACTGCATTTTTATGTGGGGTTCTTCTTTTTCTAGTAAGGACGATTGTAGGTGGTGAATTATGAAAATAATTTGGAATGGAATTACCAAAGAAAATGCTATTTTCTCTCTTACTTTAGGTCTTTGTTCTACACTTGCAGTCACAACGACTGTAGAAAGTGCTTATCTAATGGGAATTTGTGTCACGATTGTATTGTTTTTCAGCAGTATTGTTGTTTCTCTAATTAAAAAGATTGTTCCTGATAATGTAAGACTTCCTGTATATATTCTAATTGTAGGAACTTTTGTTACCATTTTTGAATTATTGTTACAAACCTATTTACCAAATGTTTATGATTTGCTTGGAATATATCTTCCTTTAATTGTAGTAAATTGTATCGTATTAGGAAGATGTTTATCAGTCTATTCTAAAAAAGGAGTTACTTATAGTATGCTCGATTCTTTTGAAATCGGAATAGGTTATTTATTAACCATTCTATTAGTGGCTTTTTGTAGGGAGGCTCTTGGAAATGGAACCATTACTTTAGTGGATCAAGCAAGTAGTTTATTTGGTGCCAAACAGATTATTTATTTGCCTATCAATGATTATTTTCCAATGTTATTCTTTCAAACACCGGCAGGAGCATTCTTTACTTTAGGAATATTGATAGGATGCTTCCGTCTTTTAAAGAAGGTGAAAAAATGAATTTATGGAATTTGTTCTTTTTTAGTTTTTTAACGGAGAATATTGTATTAACAAGATTTTTAGGGATCTGTCCTTTTATTGGAACTACAAAATCTACGAAAAATGCATGGTCTATGGGAATTGCAGTGACTCTTGTTATTATGTGTTCAAGTATTCTAACTTATTTCCTTTATTATGGAGTACTGGTTCCAACTGATACTACTTACCTAAAAACAATTGTCTTTATTTTAGTCATTGCTTGTTTGGTACAAAGCATGGAACTTATTATCAAAAAATATTTTCCAAAAGTAGAAAAATCGTTAGGAATCTATTTACCTTTGATTACAACCAATTGTGCAGTATTAGGGGTAGTTCTTTTAAATATATCCAATCATTTTACCTTTTTAGAGGCAATGATATTTAGTATAGGAAGTAGTATGGGCTTTGTTTTTGTCAGTATTCTTTTTGCGAGTATTAGAGAATATTTAGACACCAAAAATGTTCCAGAATGGATGAAAGGAACTCCAATTGCTTTTGTGATTGCGTCTATTATGACCTTAATTTTTAGTACGTTAGGAGGCGCATTATGATTGCCTGGATAATTACTTTATTTCTATTTTTCTTACTGTTGTTTTTAACCAAAAAAAATGGAAGTTGTTCTTCCTGTGAAACTTGTAGAAAGCAGTGTAAAAAATGAGTGCGGTAGTTGTTTTAACTGGAATAGCTTTTCTATTTGGAATGATTTTAGTACTCTTAGATGCTTATTTAAAAAAAGAAGACCCTAGAGTAGAAGAAATTAAAAACCATTTACCTGGATATAATTGCGGTTCTTGTGGTTATGGTAGTTGTGAAGGAATGGCAAAAGCGATTTTAGAAAATGCATATAGTTTTCAAAAATGCAAACCGATGAAAGAAGAAGCTAAAATTGAAATGGAACAGTTTTTAAAAGAAAAAGAAATCATCAAAAAAACCAATCATTGATTGGTTTATTTTTTTGTAGATTTGTTTAATGATCTAATTTCTTTAGCTGACATTCTTACTGTTTCTCCATTTGAAAGAGTTACTTTTTGTAAATTTGGCTTTTGTGCGTGTCTTGTCGCATTTAAAGCGTGGCTTCTTCTATTACCAAATAATGGAGTTTTGCTTGTTACTTTTTTTGCCATAAATAATTCCTCCTTTTTAAAGGTTTTCGCTTTATCACTTTATCATATTATCTTGAATAAGTCAATCATATAATTCATTTTTCAATAATTCCATATTCTCATTCATAAGGGTAATATAATCTTTATCGGCTTTCTTTTCCTCTTCTGATAAGTTAGATAAAGAATGAAGTTCTACTAATTGAACACCGGTTTCTTTTTGAATGGATTTAATGGTATTATTTGGCTCTTCATTTTGTTTTATAAAAATATAAGAGATTTCACCATTTTTAATCATATTTTTAACATTCACAACTGTTTTTTCTGTTAATTTATCATTTTCTTCAAGTGAAATTACATTGAAATTATATTTACTTAAAAATTGAAATAAATCGTTTGATACAACAATGGTTTTATTACGAGAACTATCGGTAATTACTTTTAATCTTGCATCAATATTGGAAATCGATATTTTTAAGTTTTCATAATTTGTATCAATTTCATTTTTTAAATATTGATTATTAATATATTCTTTTAAACCATTTTTAATATTTTGAGACATCATTAGAAAATTGGATGGATCTAACCATAATTCTTCTATTTCATTGGTGTATTCCATTGTAATGGAACTATCGATAATTTTTAAATTCTTATTGTGATTAAACATAGGAATTACATAATCTTTTTCTTTCCCAGTTCCATTAAAAATAAATAAACTTGATTTACTATAATCTTTGATTTGTTTATCCGTTAATTCATATTGATTGGGATCCACTCCATTTGGATAAATACTAAATATTTTACTATGGGTTCCATAAAGCATATTGGTAATATATTCAATTGGATAAACGGTTGTATAAATTTTAATATCTTCTAAATTATCTCTTTTAAAACATCCAGTTGTAAGAAAGGTTAAAAGTGCCAAAGCACTTAATAATAATTTCTTTTTCATCTTTTTATTCTCCTTTTTGGTACAGGGTCATATCCGGAAGTTCCCCATGGGTTACATCTGATAATTCTTTTGATGGTTAAGACGCTTCCTTTTAAAAATCCATGTTCTTGATAAGCTTCTATTGCGTAATTCGAGCAAGTTGGTGTATGTCTACATAAATTGTGCCAAGGACCTGGTATTTTTTGATACCCCTTAATTAAAAAAATCATAACATTTTTCATATATTCATTATACTAAAGAGTTATGGTTGTGTCAAAGCAATTTACAGTATCTTTTTGTTTTTATTTTATTTTTCAAGGAAAATAAGATATAATATTTTTAGAAGGAAAGTGATGATATGTCAAAAATAGTAGATGTAAAAGGAAGAGAGATTTTAGATTCTAGAGGAAACCCTACTGTAGAGGTAGATGTTTATCTTGAAAGTGGAGTTATGGGTAGAGCAGAAGTTCCATCGGGTGCCTCTACTGGTGAAAGAGAAGCATTAGAACTTCGTGATGGAGGAACTAGATATTTAGGAAAAGGAACTTTAAAAGCAGTTTCGAATGTCAATGGTCCTTTAAGAGATTTGGTTCTTGGGATGGAAGCTAGTAATCAAAAAGAACTTGATTATGCGATGATTCAATTAGATGGTACAGAAACAAAAAGTAAGTTTGGAGCAAATGCGATTTTAGGTATTTCTATGGCTGCCTTAAAAGCGAGCGCTTTAGAAGCAGGAAAACCTCTATATGCTTATGTTGGAAATGGAAAAACATTACCTAGACCTATGATGAATATATTAAATGGTGGAGCACATGCAGATAATAAATTAGATTTTCAAGAATTTATGATTATTCCAGAAAGGGATACCGTAAAAGAAAGAATCCGTGTAGGAGCAGAAGTATTTCATCATTTAAAGAAGGTATTAAATGAAAAGGGACTTGCGACTGGTGTAGGTGATGAAGGTGGTTTTGCGCCAAATCTAGATTCTAATAGAGAAGGTTTTGACCTTATTATGGAAGCAATTAAAAGAGCAGGATATGTTCCAGGAGTAGATGTCAATTTAGGAATTGATGTCGCTGCAAGTGAATTTTATCAAGATGGAAAGTATGAGTTGGTTGGAGAAGGTAGAAGTCTTACAACAGATGAGTTAATTCATTTTTATGAAGAACTTGTTAATACTTATCCTATTATTTCTATTGAAGATCCTGTAGATGAAAACGATTGGGAAGGATTTCAAAAAATTACAGAAAAACTAGGAAATCGTATCCAACTAGTTGGAGATGATTTATTTGTAACCAATAAAAAGTGTTTACAAAAAGGAATTGACATGCATGCAGGAAATGCGATTCTTCTAAAAGTAAATCAAATTGGTACGATTACAGAGACTATTGAAACAATCAATTTGGCAAAACAAAATGGATATCAAACAATTATTTCTCATAGAAGTGGGGAAACAGAAGATACTACCATTGCAGATTTAGCAGTAGGATTAGATTTAGGTCAAATTAAAACAGGATCATTATCTAGAACAGATCGTATCTGCAAATACAATCAATTAATGAGAATTGAAGAAGAATTACAATAATTCTTCTTTTTTATAGGAATCATTTTAAAAAAGAACTATTCTATTATTAGGAGAGATTGACCAAAAAATTATTTTTCTTTATAATAAAATTAGAGGTGATACTATGGAAGAAATATCAATTGATCATATGGGATTTGTCATTCTAGAAGATGGTACTTTAGAGTTATTTGAAAGAAGAAAACCAGGAAAATTAATTATGGAAAATTTTCATTTTGAAAATGCACAAAGAGTATTGAAAAAATATCATGAAAATTTAAAAAAATTTGAAAATTCTCAAGATATTGATACGCTAGCTCTTGTAATGAGTTGTTATGCAAATGATGTAGTATTTTTAAATACGACAAAGTTTTCTATGAGTCCAAGAGGAGTACTCTATCTTCCAAGGGAAGAAAGTGATATTCAAATAGAAAGATTATTAGAATTAAAGCCATTTTTGGAGAAGTTCTATTTAGAATGTGCCAAATTTAAAATTGTAGATAAACTTCCTGAAATTGTTGAGTTTTATTCTTCCGCAGAAGAGTATTATTCCAAATTAGAATCCAAAACAAAGTAGGTGCGCTATGGAAGCAGATGTATTAGTAGAATTAAAAGCAAAACAAGTGGATCATACATTTACTTATCATATTCCAGATTCATTGATAGAAAGTGTTCAAAAAGGAGTTCGTGTAACGGTTCCTTTTTCTCATCAGAAATTAGAAGGCTTTGTTTTAGAGGTTCACAAAGATCAATTAGGGAGTCAGGCAAAAGATCTAATCAGTGTGATAGATGAACAACCAGTTTTAAATGAAGAAATGTTAGAACTTGGAAAATATATTTCGAAAAAAACGTTTTCCACATTAATTTCTGCTTATCAAACTATGCTTCCAAAAGCTTTAAAAGCACATCATGATGTGAGTGTTTCCAAAAAATATGTTTCTTTAATTCGAATTAACAAAGAAGCGGATTTAAAAGGAAAACAAAAAGAATTATATGAAGTGATTCAAAAAAAGGGAAGTGTTTTCAAAAAAGAGGCTTCATTGATTTCTTCTTATGCGTTGAAAGTGCTTTTGGAAAAAGAAATTCTAAAAGAAGAAAAACAAGAAGTATATCGACTTCAAGAAGAATCTATTTTAGAAGAAAAAAAAGTTACATTAACTTTTAAACAACAAGAAATTGTAGATACAGTATGTAAAAGGATTCATCAATTTCAACCTTATCTATTACATGGAGTTACGGGTTCAGGTAAAACAGAAGTTTATATGCATATTATGGATCAGGTATTAAAACAAGGAAAAGAAGCAATTGTTCTTGTCCCTGAAATTAGTTTAACTCCTCAAATGGTTCGTCATTTTAAACAACGTTTTGGAACATCGG
>CAMNAC010000030.1 GCA_946530475.1 uncultured Mycoplasmatota bacterium | reverse complement strand
AAAAAAATAGTTTTGAAAACTATTTTTAATTAATGTCTTTCTGCATATACACTTGCTTGTTTTCTATCTTTTCCGACTCTTTCAAATTTTACATAACCATCCACTTTTGCATAAATGGTATCGTCTTTTCCGATTCCAACATTATGTCCTGGATAAATCTTTGTTCCACGTTGACGATAAATAATCGAACCACCTGTAACAAATTCTCCATCAGCAGCTTTAGCTCCTAAACGTTTTGAGATAGAGTCACGCCCATTTTTTGTGGAACCTTGTCCCTTTTTATGAGCGAATAATTGAATATTTAATTGCATCAATCTCATGGATGACACCTCCTTATTTTATTATTTTTAAATAGTTTGAATACTGTTTTTGTAACTCTTCCAATAGTTCTACCATATTGGATGTAAGTGAAGAAATGATCTCACTTTTCTTTAAGAATGTTATTTCTAAAAATCCATCTTTTTCTATATAAGTTAATGCATCTTGATCAAATCTAAGAATTGCATTGACTGTTGTAATTGCGATGGAACTAACACTCGCGCAAACAATATCTTTTCCACTTTCTTCATATCCAGAATGTCCAGATATTATGATTTTGGAAATCTCGTCTTTGTTTCTTTTCATTTCTACTTTAATCATAATTATTTTACTTTAATTGATTTGATTTCTACTTTAGTATAAGGTTGACGATGACCATGTTTTCTACGAGTAGATAAAGTCTTTTGAACGTACTTGAAAATTACTATTTTCTTTCCTTTTCCATTCTTCATAACTTCACCAGTTACTTTTGCACCACTCAAATATGGGTGTCCAAATTGATCATTAGCCATTAATACCTTGTCAAACTCTACTTTATCTCCAGCTTCTGCTTCTAATCTTTCAACATAGATAACAGATCCTTCTTCAACTAAGTATTGTTTTCCACCTGTTTCAATAATAGCTTTCATATTTTACCTCCTTTTTTTAAATCTCAGACTCGCCATTGTAGGTAACTACTGTTTTAAAACCTAGTTTGTGCGGTTGTAGAGAGAGGCTCTACACACTTAAAGAGTTTATCATAAAAGACTTGATAAGTCAAATAATTTTCCTTATTTTTTAAGAAAATATTTCTTTTTTAAAATCTCTTTCTCATTGATCCAAATTTTTCCGTCATAAAAAAAATGAAGATGATCTCGGTACATCTTATTTAGATGAATCCCCTTTATCTTTTTAACAAAGGGAAATGAAAAAGAATAAAATGTTCTTTCTAATAAGAATTTTTCATATAAAAAAGGTTCTTTTCGTTTTTCTTCCACAATTTGAATTCCTAAAAATAGGAATGAGAGAAGAAAGAAAAAAGAATGCAAAAAAATAGTTGCTGAAAGCAAAAAGAAAAAAGAAGAAAAAATCAGTATTTTATGACTAAATAAAAATGGAAATATACTTTGATAACATAAATTTAGTATTTTTCCACCATCCAAAGGATAAATAGGAAGCAAATTAAAAAGAAGAAGATAATGATGAAAAAAAGAAAAAGAAACTGGAAGATGCTTATAAAATAAAAGATAATATGAAATCTGTGCAATAGGTCCAGCAAGTAAAATAAGTAGTTCTTCTTTCATTGGTTTATTAATTTTATCTTCTATTACAGTAACCCCACCAAATGGATATAATACAATTTCTTTTAAATTCCATCCTAATATTTTCGCACAAAATGCATGTCCACATTCATGAATAAGAATCAAACTTAAAAAAAGAAGATAATGATGAAAATTCCCAGTTATCATACAGAAAAAAGAAAAGAGAAAAAATAGAAAACTACCCCTCATATTTAAGATATTCATCGTAATTTTCTACTTTTCCTCCTTTTTTAAATACTAAGTATAAAGTCTTATCATTTACTTCTCCAAGTAAAAAGGATTCTTCTACTTGGTCGTATAGTTTAACATTGATTTCCTTAAGATTTCCATACCAAATATCTACCCCATCATTTCCACCAATAATAACAGTCTTCCCATAACCTTCTTTCTCTCCAACAAAAACAACAACCCCGCTTGTTAGAATAGGAACTAAATAGTGTTCTTCTACTTCTAGAGAAACGCCATCTAAATATTTTGAAGAATCTTTATAAGTTAATGTCTCTTGAAATACTGGGGTTACTTCTCGTTTGATTAGATTCTGAAATGGAATGGGACTTCCAAAATGTGTTTCATACCACTTATTTATTTGTGCGAAAGAAAGATTTGTTTCTAATACTTGATGATAAAATTTTGAAGAAAAAGATTGATCTTTTTTACAAACAATAAATAGAAGTAGAACAAGAACAATTGTAATTCCTAATCGAGTCAGAAAAGAAACCAAAAAACAAGAAATTGTATGCTTAGCATGTAATTGAAACTCATTTTTCTTTTTTTCTCTCCTTCTTCTTATTTCATCCATAACATCACCTAGTACATTTTATGAAAGATTTTCTATTAAATGCGAAAAAGTTTGGTATGCTCCATTGATTTAATTGGAATTCTATAAAACGGATAACAGACTATAAAAAAGAAAACATTTTGAGGAATAAAAGCAAAAGAAAACTGTGAAAATAGGATTCCATAACTGACACTAAAAAGAAAGAATTGCCAAAGAAAATGAATGATTTTAAATGGAAACCTCTTCTGAAAAAAAAGAAGAAGAATTCCCCATAATAACGTAAAAAAAAGATATTTTCCAAATTGATTGGTATAGCAAAGATCCAAAAGAATTCCTAAAATAGAACAGAAAGTCAAAAAAGAAATGGGTCTCTTATAATATTTTGGAACAAGCAAAAAAAGAGAGACAAAAGAAAATAAGGGAATCCATGTATGAAAGAATGAGAAATTTGACAACAAACCATCCAAATAAAAAGAAATCCATAAAATCATTTTATTCTCCTTTCTTAATAATGCTTACATAATGTAAATCTTGAAATGAAACTTGACTTTTAACATCTACACTTTGTGATAGATCAAAATGGTCTTTATGAACAGTAGCTGTTTTTCCAATTAAGATTCCATTGGGATAATGGGAACCCATTCCAGAAGTCGATACAACGCTTCCTTCTTTGATTTCTTTTTGATCACTAATTCCAGTAATTTGAAACAAATGATTTTTAGAATCATAATTACTCAATACTCCATAAATGGGTTCTTCTCCTTCTATTTTTACAGAAATAGGTAATGCATCTTTTGTTAGGAGGGAAACACTGCTTGTATGATTCCCTACTTCTTGAATGATTCCAACAAGTCCTTCTTCTACGATTACAGGAAGTCCTATTTCCACTCCTTCTTTTTTTCCTTTATCAATTTGAAAGCTTTCTTTTTGAAAAATCGTACCTGCATGAATAAAGTGATACTGATTATATTTTTGTTCCAAATTTAAGAGTTTTTTTAACTCTATAATTTCGTTTTCTTGTTCTTTTTGAATGGTAATTTCAAAATCCTTTTGATTAGGATCTATTATTTTTGTTGGAATACGATAAAAAGGAATAGAGAGATCTTTTAATAAATGGGAAATTGGTTTTGTAAGGTTATTCCCTAAAAGAATATTTAAAATGGTAAATAGTAGTAGAAAAAGAATCCAATAAAAGAATACTTTTCGCTTCATAAAATAGCCTCTTTCCTATTTTCATAAAAACTATAGTAAGAATCTTTTCCGACAATTACATGGTCATTTAAAGGAATTCCAATGATCAGTCCTGCTTGTTTTAGTCTTTCTGTTAATAATTGATCTGCCTTACTTGGAATTGGATCTCCTGTTGGATGATTATGGACACAAATCATACTAGAAGCACTTAAGAGTAACGCTTCTTTTAATACTTCTCTAGGATGAACCAAACTTTGATTTAATGTTCCGATAAAAAGGACTTTTTCTTTGATGATTCTTTTTTGAGTATCCAAATACATGCAACAAAAATATTCTTGCTTTTTATCTTGAAAGAAAGATGCATAATAATCATAAACAAGTCTTGCAGAATCGATCTTTTTTCCATAAAAATCTTTTTTCGATATTCTTTTTCCAAATTCCATGGAAGCAAGTAATACACATGCTTTAGCAGGACCTATTCCTTTCATTTGAATGAGTTTTTCATAAGTCATAGATGACAGATTTTCCATTCCTCCAAATTCTTTAATTAAAGAAATAGATAATTCTTTTACCGTATTTTCTTTCCCACCACTTGTTAATAAAATGGATAATAATTCTTCATTGTTTAGACTTTCGACTCCTTTTAAAATCAAATGTTCTCTTGGTCTTTCATTCTTTGGTAGTTCCTTCATTTTCCACATCTAATATCAACTCCTTATACCGTTTTAGTACTTCTCTCATATAAGTTTTTATTTTCTTATTTTCTGTTTCTTCTTTTATTTTTTTATCATATGAAACTAACTCATTTAAAAAGATACTTCCTTTTACTGGAATAGTCTTTCTATATAAATGATACCCATCTTCTTCATAGATTCCTTTTATTTTTTCTGCATTTTCTTCTAACTTTGTCATTCCAATATAAACATAATATTTTCCTTCTTTTTCTTCATACATGTAATCCATTAAAGAATTCGTATTCTGTTCCATACTTTCCCTAGAAGAATAAACACCAAATTGTAAAAAGTACAAATCTTCTACTTTTTCTGTTTCTTTTCCTACCAATTCAATGGGTTCTTTTTCATCATATTGATCATATAAGAGAAAAGCAAAAGAGACCCCTATCATAATAGAGAAAAGAAAAATGATTATGTTTTTCATACCATCACCAAGAATAGTATAAGAATAACTTATGGAAAAAAATGTCGAAAAAAAACATCTATATAAGATGTTTTAAAATCCACTTCTTTTAAATAGTTTTTCCAAATCATAGTTAGAATAAAAAATAGTAGTTGGTCTTCCATGTGGACAATTAAATGGGTTTTTACATTTTCTTAAATCATTAATCAATTGTTCATGTTCTTCTCTTGATATTCTCATATTTGCTTTAATTGCCATTTTACAAGCTAACATAGTGGCTGCTTTTTCATTAAACTTTTTAATCGAAAAATCTTTCCCTAAATCAATTACAACGTCAATGACATGTCTAATCATTTCTTCTTCATATCCTTCTGGAATCCAGGTAGGATGTTCTTTTACAATCAATGTATTTCCACCAAATTCTTCAATCTCAAAATGAAGTTCTTTTAAAATAGATAAACGCTCTTTTAAAATGATAAAATCATGATTAGATAACTCTACTGTAAATGGGACAAGTAATGGAATACTTGCTTCTTTTGGGTTTCCAAACTGTTCCATAAATCTTTCATAATTTACTCTTTCTTGAGCAGCATGTTGATCCATTAAATACATTCCATCTTCGTTTTCACAAACGATATAAGTTCCATGTACAAGAGCAATTGGATACATTTCAGGAAGTCTTTTTTCTGGTTCTTCGATATCTTCTTTTTCATGAATTTGTTTTTCTATTTTTTGAAACTCTTTTTCCTCTAAATCAAGTGAGATTTGTTCTTTTTGATAAGGTTTTTCTTCTTCCTCCACTCGATTTAAAATAAGAGATGTTTGTTCTTTTTTCGATTCTTCAAACAAAGGTGTATAAGTAGATTCTACTTCTTCTACTTCTGGAATTAAATTAATGGTTTTTAATCTTGATTGAATCATCTTTTCTATTAAAGCTAATAACTCTTCTTGTTTACTAAATTTAATATCCATTTTTGTAGGATGAACATTGACATCAATTAAACTTGGATCCACTTCAATATTTAAAACAGTGATTGGATATCTATTATCTGGTTTTAAAGAATGATAACTATCATTAATCGCACGATTTAATTCATAATTTTTTACAACTCTTCCATTGACTAAAGTAATCATTCCATTTCGATTTGATCTATGGACTTGTGGAAGAGTAATATATCCACTAATTTGATAGTCTTCATCTTCTATCGATACTTCTACCATTTTTTTTACTACATCCATTCCATAGACACTTTTGATTGCTTTAAGAAGGTTTCCTGATCCATCTGTATTTAATAATATATTTCCATTATTAACTAAAGTAAATTGTATATCAGGTTTTGATAAAGCCATTTTTCCTACATAATCTGTAATAAGAGCAAGTTCTGTATATAAACTTTTCATATGTTTTAAACGAGCTGGAATATTATAAAATAGGTTTTTTACCGTTACCATTGTTCCTTTTCTAGCATCACTATTTTCTATTTTTTTTACATGTCCACCATCTACTGTAATTTGTGTTCCGACATCTCCTGTTGATGTTTTTAAAATAAATTTAGAAACACTTGCGATAGAAGGGATTGCTTCTCCACGGAATCCTAATGTTTCAATATGAAATAGATCAAATTCTGTTTTTAGTTTACTTGTTGCATGTCTTTCAAAAGAAAGCAAAGCATCTTCCTTACTCATACCGGTTCCATTATCGGTTACTTTCATTTCTTTTGTTCCTGCTTCTTCTAATTCAATTTTAATTTCTGTAGCACCTGCATCAATACTGTTTTCTACTAATTCTTTAATAACAGAGGCTGGGCGTTCTACCACTTCTCCTGCTGCTATTTTATTCGCAAGTACTTCATCCATGACTTGTATTTTTCCCATAACTTCACCTTCTTGTCTTATTTTATCAAAAATAAAAAGAACTTTAAAGTCCTTTTATTTCCATGTCTTATTTTCCTACTCGGAAAGCTGGAGAGACACCACTTCCAATATACGCAGTGGTACTGCTATTACTACCGCTCGAACCAACAGCATGGAAAAAAGGTGTAGAGATAGAACTAGCTGTACGGAGCCACCAACTATTTGCTGTTGTTGTTCCATAATCATATTTTACTCTTGATGAACTACTACTATAATAATCTATCTTTCTAGTCTCCTCTTTTGCACTATCATCATTCATATTAAACCCTACTTCTTTTGTAGATAATAAATACAAATGATCTTGGGAAGTATAGTTTTCCGTTTTTCCTTTTTCATACCCTGATACTGCTGTTGTTTCTACAATAATATCTCCTATGGCATCTTTTAACTTATTATAGATCGTTCCATTTAAATAGGTACGCATTGTAGTTGCCGGCCATCCTCCCACACTTGTGTTAGATGAATTCATCCTCTTATTAGCATCGTTTGTAATATTTAAAAGTTCTTGGAATTGCAAAACTAAACCACATGCCGTTTCGGATGTTTCTGTGGTACATGCTGTAGTATTAACTACCATAATATGATATGTTTCATCTTCTCCATCATCATTGACATCCATGGTAACTTCTTTCGTATCTCCTACATTATAGGCTGAATAATTGTTGTTCTTAACTCTTTGATTAATGGTTTCCCAAGAATCGGTTGCAAATGTGACTGGTTCTGGAATTGATGGCGTTGGTGGTACCACTGGTTCCGTTGAATCATCTAATACCTGAACACTGGTTCCATTAATGGTACTAATTCCATCATCACAATCACCTGGTGTTGACGTAACAGTTATTTCTTGAGCATTTGCTTCTTTATATGCACAATATGCACCGTTTTTCATATAAAGTGTAATTCTTCCATTTACATCCACTAAAGCCATTCCTGCTGTTGGATGATCTCCACTATAATCAATTGCATTTCCTGCTACATTTACCTTATAAGGTGGATTTTTTCCATTTGGATCCTGTAATTCCGTCATAGCTCTTAGTTCCACTGCTTTGATAATTCCATACGCAGAATCTTTGAAACTATTTTTCTTCGCATCATTGATTACGTTCATAACAAGTGGGGTTGCGATTAATGCGATCACTGCTAATATTACAATGACTGCTAGTAACTCTATTAACGTAAATCCTTTTTTCTTCATGTTATCCCTACTTTCTATTTTTATTCTATCATAAAATATATAATAAATAAAAGTTTACATTTTACTTTACAAAAAAGGATTCTATTTGGAATCCTTTTCATAACTTTGTAAAAAATCATATAAATTAGAAGCTACTTTTTCTGGAAGTAGTTCTTGTAATTCTTCTATTGATGCTTCTTTCATTTTTGTTAAAGAATGATATTTTTTTAATAGTTCTTTTCTTCTTTTAGAACCAATTCCTTCAATTCCATCTAATACGCTCTCTAAAGAACCTTTGCTTCTAATTTGTTTATGATAATTAATGGTATAACGATGGACTTCATCTTGAATTCTTTCTAAGTAATAAAATAGATTACTTTTTTTATCAATTGGAATTTCAATAATAGGATCACCTGCAAGAAGTGCTTCTGTCGCATGGTGATCATTTTTCTTTAATCCAACTACTGGAATATTTAAATTTAGACTTTCTAGTATTTCTCTTGCGACATGCATTTGTCCTACTCCGCCATCTACAATGATCAAATCTGGTCTTATTAAATCATCTTTTAATACACGAAAATATCTTCTATAAATCACTTCTCTCATGGTTCCATAATCATCATTTTGATCAACCGATATTTTATATTTTCGATATTCATTTTTATTTGGTTTTCCATCTGTAAATACTACCATTCCAGATACATTAAAAGTACCAAATAAATGAGCATTATCGAATGTTTCAATACGATCTAGTTTATTTAATTGTAGAATCGTTCTTAACTCTTCATTTGCTTTGCTTGTCTTTTCTTCGTCTCTTTCAATTAAATCAAATTTTTCAGAAAGCGCAATTTTCGCATTGTTGTTAGCCATTTCAATAATCTTATGTTTGACTCCTCTTTGTGGTACTAATACACTGGTATTTAATACCGACTCTAATAAGGAAGCATCTACGATATCTGGAACTAAGATTTCTTTTGGAAGTAATACATCTTTTTCATAAAACTTCCCAATATAGCGAATTAATTCTTCTTCTATTTCATCTACAAGTGGGAAAATATTGGAATGACGTTCTACTATTTTTCCACCTCTTATAAAAAAGCATTGTACAGATAAATACCCTTTTTCTTCATAATATCCAAATGCATCACGAGAAGTTAGGTCACTGATTTCTACTTTCTGTTTTTGAAGTGTAATTTGAATATAATCTAATAATTCTTTTAATTCTTTGGCTTTTTCAAAGTTTAATTTTTCACTTTCTTTAATCATTTCTTCTTCTATTTTTTTAGAAACGATGGAATGATCTCCGTTTAAAAATTGAATGATTTCTTTTTCCATTTGTTCGACTACTTTTGGATCGACATTCTGTGTACAATATCCAAGACATTGTCCAATATGATAATAAAGACAAGGTTTCTTATTAAAAGTTGTACATTTTCTCAAAGGATACATTCGATTTAAGAGATGCACCGTTTCTCTTGCTGCTGATACATTGGGATAAGGTCCAAATAGTCTAGTACCTTTTTTCTTTTTTCTATTTAAGTTATGAACAACCACTAATCTAGGATATTCATCACTTGTAAGTTCAATATAAGGATAGGACTTATCATCACGAAGTAAGATATTATATTTTGGATCATATTTCTTAATTAAGTTCAATTCTAAAATAAAAGATTCCATTTCACTTCCAACAACTACATATTCAAAATCCCTTATTTCGCTTACTAATTTAGCTGTTTTTCCTGTATGCGTTCCTCTAAAATAAGAACTGACTCTGTTTTTTAATTTCTTGGCTTTTCCTACATAAATGATGATGCCATCTTCATTTTTCATGAGGTAGCACCCTGGTTTCATAGGAAGCAAGCTTAATTTTTGTTTGATTTTTTCTTGATAAGTCATAATCTCACCTCTTTTTTTATTATACCATGATTTGACTGTTTTCTTATTATTTTATATAATACCCATATAGAGAGGCTGAAAACATGGATTCGATTATAATTAAACAAGTAATACTATTAGATGGTTCTTGTTCTGCAAGAACATTCCGTTGGAATGAGAAAAAAATCGCCCAAGAAGAAACATCTATGAAGAATTTTTTCATCAAAAAATATGGAAAAGAAGCAATTGCAGATGACTTTAAATTTGTAGTTTATTCTTATACCTTAGGGGAAAAAGCGGAATATACAAAAATTACAAATTGTTCAATAGAACAAATAGATTGGTTTCATTCACTTTTAAAAAAAGAAGGAGTTCTGAAAGAAGTTACCGATGAACAAGGAAATTTTCTAGATGGAACTGTTATTCTATGCGATGTTTTTTGGAAAAACTTGGATGCAAATTCAGAAATGAAAATCATTGATTGTATTTTTGAAAAAGCCAAAGAAAATGAAAAAGTAATTTTTGTTCCTTACTATCAAAATAGTTTTAATGAAATGCAGAAGTTTCATCAAAGACATGTAAGTGACTATTCTTGTAAATTAACCAAGAGTATTTCATTTAATCCTTCTGATCTTTCAACTCTTGATAGTAAATTATTTCTAACTCAAAATTGTGTATTTAAAGATGGTTTATTAGAATTAGAAGAGCAAGAAAAAACTATCAAAGGATAGTTTTTTTCATAAAGAAATGGGTGACATTATGAAATCAATTCGAAAACAAAGTGAAGTTTTATATGAAATTAAACATTCTAAGTTTTATGCTCTTCTTTATCGTGTAGATACCAAAGAAGAAATTCAATTAAAATTGAAACAAGTAAAAGAAAAATATAAAGATGCGACTCATTATTGTTATGCATATATTTTAGATGCGGAACAAAAATGTAGCGACGATGGAGAACCAAGTGGAACTGCAGGAATTCCAATTTTAAATATTTTAAAACAAAATGAATGTAATCATATTTTATGCATTGTAGTAAGATATTTTGGAGGGATTAAATTAGGCGCTGGAGGTCTTCTTAGAGCTTATAGTAAATCTGCTTCCCTACTTTTTGAAAAAAATGATTTAATAGAGATTGAAACTGGTTATTTGATTCAAATAAAATTTCCTTATGAAAAGAAAAAACAAATTGATTTTTTATTAAAAGAAGAAGTAATTTCTTATCAAGAATATGAAGAAGAAATTCAATATGAAGTAAAGATCTCTTTGGATCACTATAAAAAATTAAAAGATGCATTAGAAAAAGAATGTTCTTCTATTATCATAAAAGAAGAACTATGGATATAAAAAAAGAAACCATTTTGGTTTCTTTTATTGTTTCATTTGTTTTGCAACTTCTTCAGCGAAGTTTTCTTCTCTTTTTTCCATTCCTTCGCCTACTTCATAACGTACCATTGTAACGATTTTTCCACCATTGTTTTTTACATAAGTTTTTACATTGATATCTCCATCTTTTACAAATGGTTGTTCTTCTAAACAAATTTCTTTATAGAATTTTTGAATTCTTCCAGCTACCATCTTTTCTGCAATTTCTGCTGGTTTTCCTTCATTCATTGCTTGTTCTTTTAAAACTGTTCTTTCTTTTTCTACTTCATCACTTGGAACATCTTCAATTCTTACATAAGATGGTCTCATAGCAGCTGCATGCATTGCAACATCTTTTGCAACTTCTTCATTTGCACCTTCTACTACTGTTAAAACAGCAATTTTACCACCCATGTGAATATAAGATCCAAATTCTTCATTGTCTTTCTTGGTTACTTTTTCAAATCTACGTAAAGATAATTTTTCACCAATTTTAGCAGTTTTATTTACGATTAAATCATTTACAGTTCCATCATTGGTCTTTAATTTTAAGGCTTCTTCTACTGTTTTTGCATTTCCTGCAATTACAGCATTTAAAATTTCATTTACCATTTCTTGGAATTCTGCATTTTTAGCGACAAAGTCTGTCTCTGAGTTTACTTCAACTACTGCAGCATCATTTCCTTTTACAAGGATTGCGGAAAGTCCTTCTGCAGCAATACGGTCTGCTTTTTTAGCAGCTTTGGAAATTCCTTTTTCTCTTAACCAATCTACTGCAGCATCCATATCAGAGTTAGTAGCTTCTAAAGCTTTTTTACAATCTAACATTCCTGCTCCAGTTTTTTCTCTTAATTCTTTTACTAAACTAGCACTAATCATATTAATTCCCCCGTAATTTTATTTTAAAGCTTCTAATAATTCAGCTTTTTTCATTGTTGAATAACCTTTA
>CAMNAC010000029.1 GCA_946530475.1 uncultured Mycoplasmatota bacterium | reverse complement strand
CAGAATCTTTGAAACTATTCTTTCTTGCATCATTAATTACATTCATAATTAATGGTGTTGCGATAATTGCAATGACTGCTAATATTACAATGACTGCTAATAGTTCGATTAATGTAAATCCTTTTTTCTTCATATATTTTCCTACCTTCTATTAAGTATTAAAAACTGTTACTCATGTTGTAATACTTGATGAGCTGGTTCCATTTCTTTCCTAGAACCAGTATCATCAATCGTTAATGTTTCTACCGTATTTACGCAAGTATTATTTTCTTCTAAAACGATATCGTCACAAGAACTAGGATCTACTTGTTGTATAATAACTTCACCACGGGAAATACCAATTTGAAATAAATGTTCATCATTGCTTTCAGAAAAAAGACTACAATCTGAACCATTACTACTAGATGAAATGTTACAATACCCTCCATTTTCTTCAAACCATGGTCTAAGACTTTCTAGAACATTCGTGTTTTCACTGTAATGAGCACCGGAATCATCTATACCACGGAAGCAGTATTCTTTATCTGCCATAAAACATACATGAGAAGCAGATGGATTATTATCTTTATAGGTATGTTTAAAATACACATTCGAATTTAGGGTAGATAATTCTTTTTCATAGCGCAAAGTATGAATATCTTTTTGACATGTCACATCTCCTTCTTGAATTTCTCCTTCATCAATAGCGTCTTGAATAAATTCTTGGCACTCTGACTCTAATGAAAAAGAAAAATCATCATCCGTACAAGAATTAAATGATTGCCCCTCAACTGTTCCTACAATGCACCATTGTTCAATTTGTTCTGTATTCGCATTTTGATTATTCGATGTTGGAGTCGTAAGATCTAGTGATTGAATAGAACTTCCATCACATCCCTCTTCTAATTTGGTAATGGTAACATCGGTATCTGTAAATCCTTTTGTTACACACCAGGTTCCATCGTTCATTTCTAATGCAATATCTCCACTGACATTGATAGCGGCATACCCTTTCTTAGGTTTACTCCCTTTATAATCCAAATCTGTTCCTGTTAAATCAACTACAAATGTAGAATTACCATTATCATTTAGTCTTTCTCTCATAGACTTTAATTCGATTGCTTTGGTAATTCCATAAGCTGAATCTTTAAAACTATTCTTTCTTGCATCATTGATCACATTCATGATTAATGGCGTTGCGATAATTGCGATCACTGCTAGTATTACGATAACCGCTAAAAGTTCTATTAGCGTAAATCCTCTTTTCTTCATTTTATCCCTACTTTCTACATTAAAAATACCAAATAGAAAAGAAAAATACAAGAAAAAAAGAAGTGATTTTACACTTCTTGACAGATTAATTAATCGCAACAATTCTAACATTGTATTTTCCGTTTGGACTATCTACTGTTACAGTAGCACCTTTTTTCTTTCCAAGAATTGCTTGTGCAATTGGAGATTCATTAGAAATCTTATTAGAAAATGGATCTGCTTCTTTACTACCTACAATGGTATAATCTTCTGTATCTTCTTCATCTTCATATTGAATCGTTACTTTATTACCAATTGATACTTTATCTGTTTTTACTTCACTGATAATTTTTGCATTTTCAATCATAACTTCTAATTCTTTGATTCTTGCTTCCACAATTGCCTGTTCATTTCTTGCAGAATCATATTCTGCATTTTCAGATAAATCTCCTAATGCTCTTGCATCTTTCAAAGCATTAATAATTTCTGGTCTTTTTTCTAATTTTAAAACATCTAATTCTTTTTTTAACGCGTCTAATCCTTCTTGCGTTAAGTATACTTCTTTATTCATTTTGCGTCACCTCTTATTGATTTTAACTATTAAAGAATACTACACAAATGTATGTTTGTCAAGTATCTTTTTACAATCTTTTGATTCTCATTAAATCATTTTTTTCAAGTTCAAAAGGAACCGTTATAAATACTTGTTCTCTTGCATGCTTTGCGGCATCTATTTGGTTGCCTTCTGCATCTTTTATTTCTTGAATTTCAAACGACTTTACTCCTTTATTAGGTCCAAAAAATTCTACTTTATCTCCTACTTCAAAATGGTTTCTTTCTTCTATCAAAGCTTCTTTTTTTTCTATATCATAAGAAAGAACGATTCCTAAAAAGTCTTGGTTGGATATTTCTACCCTACCATTATAATATTGACATGATTCATCTTTTATTCCATGATAGAATTGAGGAACTGAATCTCGATTCGCTACATTTCTTAAAATGGTTTCTAATGATTGATCGTATTTATAATGTTTTTTATCTTTTAAATAAGAATCAATTGCTTTTCTGTAGACATCTACTACCGTTGCGATATAGTATAAAGAACGCATTCTTCCTTCTATTTTAAAAGATGTAATTCCTAAATCGATCATATCTGGTAAATAAGATAACATGGATAAATCTTTCGTACAAAAAGTAAAAGGTTTTTCCGTTATAATTTTTTTATTCTCGTTATATAAATCAAAATCCCATCTACAAATTTGGGCACAACCTCCGCGATTAGAATCTCTTGCGGTTAGAAAGTTCGATAGGACACATCTACCACTATAGGAAGCACACATTGCCCCATGAATGAAGGTTTCTACTTCGATATCAACATGATCAATAATATCTTTTATTTCTTCTCTTGAAGCTTCTCTTCCAAGGACTACTCTAGTAGCTCCTTGACTCTTCCAAAATTCAACAGCTTCTCTATTCAAAGTAGACTGTTGAGTAGAAATATGAATTTCTAAATTGGTTTTTTCATGTGCGATTTTTAATACCGTAGGATCACTTACAATAATGGCATCAACACCAATTTCTTCTAATTTTTTTAAATATTCTTCTAACCCTTTTAATTCTTTATTATGAAGAACCATGTTTACTGTTACATGGACTCTTGCACCTTTTGCATGAGCAAATTCTACTCCTTCTTTGATTTCATCTAACGTAAAGTTACTTGCATTGGCTCTAAGTCCAAATCCTGGTCCTCCAATATAGACAGCATCGGCACCATATAAAATAGCCCATTTTAAACGTTCTAAATCTCCTGCTGGAGCGAGTAATTCAGGTTTTCTCATGATTTCACCTTATATACGGTTTCTTTATATAAAAATCCCTTATCCGTATTCCCTTCTAATAGGAAATCAATTTCTTGTTCCAAAGCATCTTGATTTTCTTTTGTAGCTTTTTTATAGTTATTGATTATTTTTTGATAAGTCACGATATCAATACCATAAGAATTGAAATAGAAATAGTCGATCTCTTTTAATAAAAGACTTTCTTTTAATCCATTTAAATAATGAGGAGAATAACAAATCGTTCCTTCTTCATATTCTTCAATTGGAATTTGATTTCCTTCTTTTTCTAGATGAAAGTGTCCTTTTTTTTGATCTAATTGAAAATAAGAATGGTAATTTGTAATTAAAAAACGATTAGATGTAAACATTGGAATTCTACCAAAAATAGGAACAATTAATTTACTTTTGGCATGTTTCTTAATCTCTTTGATTTCTTCTAATGTAATTTCAGCAGATACAAAAGAATAGTTTGCGCCAAAGTCATACCAATAATTCATAGTCGAATAATTGGTAGTTAAATGTTCTTGTGCCCATACCAATGGTGTTTTTAGTTGTAATTTTTGTTTGAAATTCACTACTGCTATATCATAATAGAAAAATCCATTCACTTTTCCATCAAATGTTTTTAATACTTTTTCTAGTAAAGATAAATCTTTTTTATGCATATTCTTATTAACTGATAAAAAGACTTCCTTTTTAAATGTCTTTAAAAAAGACTCAATTTCTTCTACTGTATAAGTATTAGAATAATTAACAGATAAATCTTTTACTCCTAAGACTACTCCATCAATATCAGATTCTATTTTTTTATAATCCGATAATTGATTTAAAGTGGTTAATATTTTAGACATAGTATCCCTTCTTTGTATAATGCAAATTGTACCACAAAAATATGCTTTTGAAAAGTATAAAAAAGAAGGTTGAAAAATCAACCTCCACATTTACTGTCTGGAATATATTTTGTTTGTTGTTTTGATTCGAATATGTAATTTCCACTGCTTTGTTCCTTAACTAATGTATATTGATATTCATAATAAGGCTTTCCACATTGTGCATCTCCATCAGTACTAGCACTCGAAACAAGAGTCAACTTGTTGCCTTCTTGCTTTACATCAATCAAAGTTTCATACCTAGCTACACGTATACCTTGAACACCATCATAAACTTTTGAAACATACATATCTGTTTCCTCATTCAAAGAATAATACGTCTGATGTCCACCATCATATTCTCCTTCTATACCATACGAAAACTTCTTAACATCTTTATACGAAGTATTTTGACCAAACAATTCTCTGATTTTTGTTCTCAATGCTTTTGCAGAAAACTGAATTGTCTCACCACTTCTTTGAATATCTTTATCATCTAAACTGTAATAGGCAATTGATGCTTTTGTTATATCACTTATAGGATTAGTCATTAATCCAATTAATGTATTAGGAAAAATACTAAATTCTTGAAATAATTTTTTTACAATTGGACTATCAATTGTTAATTCTTCCATTTTTTCTTCTTGTTTATCCTCGTTCTTTTCTTCTTGTTTTTGTTCCTCTTTTTCTTCTTGCTTATCCTCTTGCTTATTTTCTTCCTTTTCCGCTTGCTTTTCTTCTTCTTTTTCAGAAGTATCTTCTTTCGTATCTTTTTTCGCAAAGAATTTGTCATAAGCAATGTATCCACATAATCCAATAATAACAAGTAAAAGGAATAGGATTACTCCATTTTTTGAGCCTTTTTTACCATTTTTTGGTTCTTCAATATTTGATTGTGGTTGAGGATTTATCTGTGGTTGTTGCATCGTTGTTTGGGGCATTGAATTCATTTGAGGTCGTAAATTCATATTTGGTTGTTGCACATTAGTTTGTGGCATTTGATTAAAATTTTGTTGATTCATATTTTGATTCATAATATTCTACCCCTCAAAACGTATTTCTACCCATTCATATTCTGCTCTAGAATATTTTGTTGTATATTCTTCTGCTAAAGTACCTTTTAGAGATACCTTATAATCTGTTGCAGTTGTTGGCTCTGCTTCAAAGTTTGCATATTGACTCTTAAATCCATTTGCTTTTTCTTCTCCGTAAGCTACTTTTAAATAATTTATAAGTGTCTGATATGCATCTTCTGTAATTGGCTTTTTCTGAATAATGAAAATTACTAATTCATTGTTTTCTTTTTTCTTTTCAAAGAATACTTCTCCGTATTGTAAAGATAATGCTTTTTCATTTGTTAAATCATCTTTATGAGAAGCAAATAATTCTTCTGAAATTGGTCCAGTTAAGTCAACATTTGATAAATCTAATTTTGTTTTTAGACTCAAATCAACGGTTACATTTACGCCAACTTCTTTATATGAGATTCCTTGTTTATCTAATGTTGGATTTTCAAATCCTTCTTGTACTTTCTTTAAAACTTCTGTACGATCATTTCCAAGTAATTCTTGAATACTTGCATAAACATGTTGAGTAATCTCTTCACCTAATTTATCGTCTTTTGCGTAAGTTACTTCAATGGAATCTTCTTCTAAATCATATTGATATTCTGATGTTTCTTCTTTGGTAACTTTTACATCTAACATAGAAGAGGTATAAGTAATTAATACTTCATTTCCAGCTTTTTCTAGGTTTGTAATGTAAGTAAGTCCTCTTAATTTCTGTCCAATTTGTTCTAAAGTGATAGAAGTAACATCCTCTTTCTTTTCACCTTGATCATCTTTTTCATCTGCTTTACGGTTATTATCTTTGATCCAATTATATCCAAAGAATCCAGCTACTCCTAATAATACAAGAACAAAAAGAATAATTACAAATGTTTTGCCACTTGATTTTTTCTTCTTCTTTTCTTTTTTAGGTTCTTCTGGTATTGATTCTTGTACATTATTATTTACTTCTTGCGTTGGTTCCACTGTAGAAACAGCACTAGTAGACATTTCTGTAGTACTAGTTAACGGTGCGGATAAATCCTCTGTTGGTTGTGGTGCATACATTGGCCCCATATTTTCCAAAGGAGTATTTTCTGTTTGTACTTCTTCTTGATAAATATCATATGGTGCTGGTTCTGGTGTAACAGTACTTCCTAATGGAGCATATAAATCTTCTTGTTTTGGTTCTACAGAAGGGAATGAATATGCAGGTTGCGATGGTTCTACATTAGAATGATCTTCAAGTGGTGCATATAAGTCTTCTTTTGTTTCCATTGGTTGTAGAGGTGCATTATTCACGATCGTTGCTTTCAAATCTTCTTTAGGAGCTTCTGTAATTGGCTCTAAAATCATTGTTTTTCCTAAGTCAACTGGAATATCATCGTCATCATCACTAAAATCTAGGGTTTCGATTTCTTTTTCCACAACAGCAGATTCTAAATACGTATTTAGAATCTCTCGATTAATACGTGTTTTCCCACCACCATGAACAGTCACTGTTTCATCATCTAATTCATTGGTGATAGACACAAAGTGCGCATCTCCATTGTGCAAAGTTCCAAATGCCATGGAACGAAGTAATTTCTTTAGTTCAAATAAATCTTCTGGTTGTGTTGGGACCATATCATGATCAATTAATTCACCAAAATAAGCAACGACGTTGTCATTGTCCATTTCTCCTGTAGTATAGATTAAAAATTTTTTTCGAATACTACTAATTCTATAACAAACCAAGCGATCTACTTGGACTTTTATTCCGTTGGGATATCTTAATATGACATTTCTAACCATATAATCCCCCTCCTACACTTATTCTATTTTAATTATATCGATATTTGTATAAAATTGCAAGAACTTTTTCCTTGCTTTACAAAAAGGTAACATAATACCAAAAAAGCGAAGAATCATCTTCGCTTACTTACACCAATTCCATCTCCAATATCAAAGAATGTTGTCTCAAATTCTTCATTTTCTTCTAAAAATTGAATATAATTCCTGATTTTACCAACCAGTTGTCTTAAATTTTTACTTTGGATTCTTTCTTTTTGATGGGTATATCCGTGAAAATTTAAATTATCGGAAATAATCACACCATCTTTTTTTAGATTCTTCTTAAATTTTTCAAAGAATTTTACATATTGAGATTTTGCAGCATCAATAAAAATTAAATCAAATTGATCATTGAGTTCCACGTCAAAGGCATCTTGATAAAGAAGGGTGATTTGTTTTTCTAAATGAAAGATTTTTCTATTTTTTAATGCTTCTTTGTATCTTTCTTCATCTCTTTCGATTGTAACAACTTGAATCTCAGGATCTAATAGTGCCATTTTAATGGCAGAATATCCAATCGCACTTCCAATTTCTAGAATTGTTTTTATTGAATGCTTTTGAATATAATCTGTTAAAAAAGTAATTCCTTCTTTTTCCATAATCGGTACATGATTTTCTTTTGCATATTCTTCTATTTTTTTTAATTCATTTTCTATAGACATGTTAAATACTTTCTCACTTTTTCTTCATGTTCTTCTAACGTTTTTGAAAAATAAGTTTTCTTACTTGTAACGTCACATACATTTGCCATAAAATAGAAATAATCATGACTCGTTGGATAGATTGCTGCTTCAATGGATTCTTTACTAGGCATTCCTCCAGGTCCTACCGGGAATCCCTCATAATAATAGGTATTATAAGGAGAATCTGTTTCTAAATCTTTTTGAGAATAAGTAATCTTCCATTCATCAATCGCATACCCTAAAGTTGCACAACTTTGAAATTTCATACCTTCTTTTAAGCGGTTATAAAAGACTCCTGAAACCATAGGACGATCTTCATCTAAAATTGCTTCATATTCCACAATGCTTGCCATAGTAAGAAGTTCATGAATCGAATATTCACTTTGTTCAATATCAGCTTTATATTTTTCTAATACATTTCCCATTTGACTTAACATTTTTCCAGCAATATATTCGGCATCTACATCTTTGTTACTTAATTCATAAGTAGATGGAAATAAATATCCTTCTAGTGGATGTCTAATATCCGGATTTAATACATCTTCTGTTACAAACCAGTATTCTTCCATTGCTTTTTTTACAAACTCTTCACTATCCCATACACTTAGTAGTTCTTCTTTTGTGTTGTTTGTTACTTCACTTGCATATTCTGCAACTTCTTCAATGGTCTTTCCTTCTGGAACTTGTAACGTCACTACATCTGGATTATAGTTGCTTCCACTTTCTAATACTTCTATAATTCCTTTTACCCCCATTGTTTCATCCAATAAGTATTTTCCTGCTTGTAATTCTTTTGGGTGATTCAATCGGATATATAATTTGTAATAAAAAGGATCTTTAATCAAATGTTTTTCTTTTAGATCATCCGCAATTGTTAAATAGGTACTATTTTTAGGAACTTCAAACGGAACTTTGGTCGCATTTTTACTAACAGGTCCAATTTGAAGATTGTAGATACTTGAAAACAAAGAAATTGATAAACACAAAAAAATGAGAATGCTTCCTACAACTACAACTGATTTTTTTAATTTTCTTTTCTTCATACGACACGAAAAACGAGCTTCTATTGCCCGTTATTTTCTCCTTCTTGTACTGTTTCTTTCAATTGATCTAAAATGGTTTCAATGATCTTCCATTCCTTATCTGTTTCAATTGGTTTTAAAGATTGATTTTCTAACTCTGGGTCATAAGTAGCTGCATATACTTTTGTATTCCCTTCTTCGTCAACTGTATTATCTGTATATACCATATAATGCTTTTTTGTTTCATCTGAATCAAATGTGAAAAGAACTTCACATTCTACTTCTTCTCCTTTGTCATTAAAAATTTTAAAAGTCATTCTTTCTTTCATAATTATCTCCCTTTCTTTTTATCCAAATATGTTTGTAGTATGATATTTGCGGCAAGACTATCAATTTTCTTTTTTCTTTTTTTTCTGGAAACATCTGCTTCTATCATATAATGAGTAGCCTCTACAGTAGAAAGTCTTTCATCTTGAAATGCAACTGGTATTTGAAATCTTTCTTCTAGTTTTTTTCCAAATTCTATGGAAGCTTCCCCTCTAGGGCCAATGGTATTATTCATATTTTTAGGAAGCCCTAAAACCAATTCATCAATCGAATATTCTTTCATTACAGAATCTAATTCTTTGATAAGTTCTTCTTCTTTTTCATAACGAATTGTTTTTAATGCAGATGCAATTGTTTTGGTTTCATCCGACAAGGATAAACCAAGTGTTCTTGTTCCAAAATCTAATCCAAGCGTTCTCATTTTTCTAAAAATTCAGAAACCAACACTTCTAATAATTGTGCCCGATCAAATTTTAATATTTTTTTTCTTGCTCCTTTGTGATTGGAAATATATCCTGGATCTCCACTCATTAAATAACCAACAATTTGATTCACTGGGTGGTATCCTCTTTCTTCTAATAGAGAAGCAACTTCTTTTAAAGTATCCGCAATATACGCTTTTTGAAATTCTTCACTATCATAAACTTTTGTTTCTTCCATTCTATCACACTCCAATACATCTTCATTGTAACATATATTTTCCCATTTTTCAAAAAAAATAGACATTTCTGTCTATTTTACTTCTACCCCTCCAAAAATAGAGGTACAATTTACAACAATTTTTCCTTTTTTTCCATTGTTTTTATATTTATTCTCATTTCCACCAAAGAGTGCGAAAGAATGTAATTCAATTTCATATCCTTCTGGGAATACTAGATTACTGTTTCCAAAAATAGTAACAATTTCAAATGTCATATCTTTTGATTCTACTTCACTTAAATCCAAATCAACGCCTCCAAAAATAGCAGTGATTTGAGCCCCTTTATATTTCTTTTCATATATTTTTTCATGGATTTCTGTAAATATCCCATTGTATTCAACAAGTCCATTTTTTCCTTTTTTATAAGTTCTTTTTTTGGAATTAAATAAACGATCTAATACGACTAATCCTCCTATTAGAATTAAAAAGATTGGAAAAAACAAATGAACAATACTGTGATGAAAAATGTGTAAGTTTTCTAGCAAAAAGAATGTTCCAATATAAAACACAATCATATTCGCAAAATCAAAAATACGATTTTTTAAGATTTGATAAAAACTAAAGATGATTAAAAAGGATGGCCAAATAATATCCCAACTAATTCCAAAATCAGGATTTAATGTTCCAATCAATAAAAACACTCCTGCAAATAACAATAATAATCCAATTAACATATAACCACTTCCTAAAGATATTATATCGAATAATTCTTAAAAAAACAATTCTAAAGTTTCATAAGATTTTTTAATTTTCGAATTACCTTTTTTTCAATCCTAGAAATATAAGACTGACTAATATGTAATAAGTCAGCAACTTCTTTTTGTGTCATTTCTTTTTGATTAAAAAGGCCATATCTTAAAATCATAATTTGTTTATCTCGTCCTTTTAATTTATCGATTTCTTGATAAAGCAAATACCTTTCTGTTTCTTCTTCTAACCCTTTTGTTACCGTATCTGGATCGGTCCCTAAAATATCTTCTAAATGTAGTTCATTTCCTTCTGCATCATAACTAATATTATCTTCAAAACTTACTTCCCCTCTTCTTTTTTTGTTTTTCCTTAAAAACATCAAAATCTCATTATCAATACATCTGGATACATAAGTAGTCAGTTTGATATTTTTATCTAATTTATAGGTACTTACTCCTTTCATTAAACCAATGGTTCCAATACTGACTAAGTCTTCTAAATCAACCCCTGTATTTTCGTATTTTTTCGCTAAAAAAACAACCAATCTTAAATTATGTTCAATGAGTTTATTTTTTGCTTCTTCATCTCCTTTGGAACTTTTTTCGATGTAATAAAGTTCCTCTTCTTTTTTTAGTGGTTCAGGTAATTTATCAACGCTACCTACATAATAAATAGGATTCTTTTTGAAAAAAAGTCTTTTTAGTTTTCTTAGTATTTTAATGAGCATAAGTTCCCTCCAATATTGGTTCTTGTAGGATACAACTAATTCCTTCTAATGCCGGTTTCTTTTTTAAAAGTCCTAAATAACAATCTCTTCTTTCTCCCACCCCTTTGATTACAATTTTGTCACACTTGATACAAGGTAGAATACTTGTTCCTTCTATCGTTTCATAAGGAACTAAAATTTTAGGAGATTCATCTATAAAATGGGTTTCAAATACTAACAGAATGGGTTTCCCTGTATAGGGTTCTTTTAATTTGTTCCCAGTATCTAAATAAGCTTGATGATGATATACTTTTTTCTTTTTCCAAATATCCACTTCATAGTAATGGGAGTATTGATTTTTCAATAACTTTAATTTTTTTACATACATCCATAATAAATAAGGACCTATTAAAAATAAAAGAATAAAATTAATACTGAATCCATTATGATAAAAAATAAGGCCTTCTTGTTTATAAGAAAAGGAACTATTTAAAAAGTATAAAACGCCTCCTAATGTGATACTTACACCATATAAATAAATCATATTTTGGTAAAAACATTTTCTTCCAAATGTCACATAAATCATCAAGATACTGATCAAAAATTTAAAACAAAATAAGGCAAAGGAATCCATAGGAACAAATAAGAAAAAAATAGAACTGCCTCCCAACAAACTTCCCATTACTAACCTTTTGATACTCGCATTTCTTCTTAATAGATAAGAAACAGATAGTAAAAGCAAAAAATCAAAACCAAAATTCAAGAAAAAAAGAGCATCTAAATAGACTTTCATAAGATCACCAAAAACAGTATAAAAAAAACGAACAGAAAACTCTGTCGTTTTATTTTAAAATTAACTCTTTTTCTATTTTTTCATAATCATGATAACGAATATATTGTTTTAAAAAGTTTAATTTATCAATTTCTTTCTCAAAAGCAATATCTGCTAATTCCAATGCTTTTTCATAATTACACAAATTATATTCTTTTGTTTCCAACGGAAGATAATTTAATTTTTTCATAATTGGAGCATATTTTTCATAGAAATAAATCTGATCTCCAGCACGATCAAAAAAGTGTGTAAATAAAGAAATCCATGTTTGTAATGTTTGTATTCGAAATGTCGCATTTGGCATTCTTACTTCTAATAGATTATCTTCTTCAAATCCTTTATAAACTCTTAATTTTACTAAGTTTAAACTACTCATCTTATCTCCAAATGCACATGCATAAGTTGCTTCATTTATAAAATTTCTGAATGTATATTTACTAATATTCGTCTTTGCATTTAATATTTTAGAAGCGATAGGATTTGCATAATTGATAATTTCCAAACGATATTTTTGTTGTTCCCCTTTTGTCGCGTAATAAAATACATCTTCAAATAATGCATAATTTGTAATTGCATTCTGAAATCTTTTATAATCTTTCCTGAATATTTGAGCCCCTATATTAATTTGAGTAGAAGCATAATCTCCTCCATATGCACCCTTTTCTTTTAACATTTCACATATTTTTTTTAAATCTTCCCAATTACTTTTTTGATCTCTTAAAATAGGAGATGTAAATTCACCATCTACTTCATAATCTAGGGAAAGTAACCAATCCTTGTTAATGGCAATTCCTTCTGTATAATACTTTGATTCCTGATTATGAAATAACTCTTGAAACCAGGTATTATAAATAAATATACGATCTTCATCGTTGTAATAGAAATGTTTTAATAAAAACTCTAATTCTACTCCAAAGGTTGTATCTTTTGGTAAATCTAATTGTTCTCTATAAGTAATTGTATGATCTTTAATTTCTTTTAATAATTGAAGTTTATCCTTTTTACTTAATGTATGATACTGTCTAATCTCACTTTCCATATGATCCCCTTCCAAACAAAAAAGTATTCTAGTACATTCTTGATTATTTGTCAAACAAAAAGACTAGATTTCTAGTCTTACAAAAAAAATGACTAAATAGTCATTTTAAAATCCTCTTTTTCGAATAAATGATGGA
>CAMNAC010000028.1 GCA_946530475.1 uncultured Mycoplasmatota bacterium | reverse complement strand
ATACCGTATTATCGGTAGATACGAATAATTCACCTGAGTTAACCGCAATGTTTGGATCAAGTTTAAGTACCTGTATTTCTGGTATTCCATTTGATGGACCGATTGCTGGGGTGAAAGTAGGAAGAATCAATGGAGAATTTATTATTAACCCAACGCCTGCTGAATTAGAAGAATCAGATATTGATTTAACGGTGGCTGGAACAAAACAAGCAATTAATATGGTTGAAGCAGGTTCCAAAGAAGTTTCAGAAGAAGATATGTTAGAAGCTTTAATGTTTGGTCATGAAGCAGTAAAAGAATTATGTGAATTCCAAGAAAAGATTCAAAAAGAAATTGGACTTCCTAGAATGGAATATGAAAAACTAGAAATATCAGATGAACTTCGTAAAGAAGTAGAAAAACTTGCGACAAAAAAATTAGATCAAGCACTTCGTATCAAAGAAAAACTAGAAAAATACAATGCAATTGATCAAATTAAAGAAGAAATTGTAAACAAATACGAAGAAGAAAATAAAGAACTAGAAAAAGAAGAATTAGATGAACTTCTAACAAAGGTAAAATTAGTATTAGAAAGTATTGAATATGATATTTTCCGTTCGATTACTGTAAATGAAAAAACAAGAAGTGATGGAAGAAAAATGACAGAAATTAGGCCATTATCAGCTTCTGTTGATCTACTTCCAAGAACACATGGTAGTGCCTTGTTTACAAGAGGAGAAACACAAGCGCTTGCAGTAACCACATTAGGTGCATTAAATGAATATCAAATCCTAGATGGACTTAGTTTAGAAACTGATAAACACTTTATGTTACACTATAACTTTCCTGCATTCTCAGTAGGAGAAACGGGAAGATATGGAGCTCCTGGTAGAAGAGAAATTGGACATGGAGCACTTGGGGAAAGATGCTTAAAACAAGTAATGCCAAGTGAAGAAGAATTCCCATATACCGTACGTGTGGTATCAGAAATTTTAGAAAGTAATGGTTCATCTTCTCAAGCAACCATTTGCGCAGGATGTATGTCTTTAATGGCTGCAGGTGTTCCTATTAAAGCACCAGTTGCTGGTATCGCAATGGGATTAATTACATCAAAAGATGGAAAAGACTATACTATTTTAACCGATATTCAAGGAATGGAAGACCATTTAGGAGATATGGACTTTAAAGTAGGGGGAACAAGAAAAGGAATTTGTTCTCTACAAATGGATATTAAAATCAAAGGTATTACAAAAGAAATTCTTAAAGAAGCACTTGCTCAGGCAAAAGATGCTCGTATGGAAATACTAGATGTTATGGAATCTACTATTAAAGAACCAAGACCTGAGGTTAGTGAATATGCACCAAAAACAATGATCTTTAAGATTAATCCAAATAAGATTAAAGATGTTATTGGTAAAGGTGGAGAAATGATTACGAATATTATCTTAGAATGTAGTCATGTAGATTCTGTTCAAGATATGAATGCAGTAAAAGTAGATCTTGCAGATGATGGAACCGTAACCATTTACCATATGAATAAAGAAATCATTGAAGCAACTGCTAATCGTATTAAAGATGTTGCAAGAGAAGTAGAAGAAGGACATATCTATACAGGAAAAGTTGTCAAAGTGGAAGACTTTGGATGCTTTGTAGAAGTATGGCCAGGATGTGAAGGATTAGTTCATGTATCAAAACTTGCAGAAGAAAGAGTTGAAAAAGCAAGTGACATGGTAAAAGTTGGAGACGAAATGATTGTAAAAGCAATTGGTTATGATAAAAAAGGAAGATTAAATCTATCAAGAAAAGATGCATTAAAATAATGCATCTTTTTCTATACAAAAAAAGGATTTTTCAATCCTTATTTGATATTGCTAATTGTTTGATCATAAATTGCTTTAATATCGGTGTCTACAATATTTAAATTATAATCTTTACGAATTTGTGCCCAAGTTTTTTGAGTGATATTAGAATCACTACTCATTTTCTTTTCTGTTAATGTTTTTTTGATATCTTCTTTAACATCATCTAATGATGGTTTTTCTTTTTGGCTAACTCTTAAGATAATATGATATCCATAAGTACTTTTTACAGGTTCAGTTGTATATTTTCCATCTTCTAGGTTTGCAGTAGCATTCCAGAATTCAGAAACGACTTCATCTTTTGTAAAATCAGCAATTAAACCACCATTTTCAGCACTTGCAGTATCGGCTGAATTTTCTTTTGCTAAAGTATCGAAATCAGCTCCATTATTCAATTGGTTAATTAAATCTTTTGCTTTATCATAAGCAGCTGTTTCTGCAGCAGCTTTTTCTTCATCTGTTGCACCATCAGTTGTATCTGGTTTAATTAAAATATGTTTTGCAGTCATTTCACCAAAGATTTCTTTTTCATAGTAATCTTTAATTTCATCTTCTGAAAGATGTTCTTTTAAGTATTTTTCAACTACCTTATTTTTCTTATAATCACTGATAATGGCATCTCTTAAAGCATCTTCGTTTGCATATCCAGCATTTGCTAAAACAGTTTGAAAATTATTTCCATATTGTTGTTTTAAATAACTGATTTGTGTATTTGCATAATCTTTTGCAGTTTGATCAGTTTCTACTTCTTTATCAGTAATATAGGTATCTACCATATTAACAAGAGCAGTCGTTCCATATTGTTTTTTCATTTCTGCATATAAATCTTCTGTTGCAAACTCTTTTCCTTCTATACTAGCAACAACTTCTTTTCCATCTTGCATTTTTGGAATTTTTGTACAACCTGCTGTAAGTAATAAAACACCACATAAACTTAGCATTAATATTTTCTTTTTCATATAATCTCCTTCCATCGTACAAAATATATCATATCAAAAAAAATAAAAAAATACAACATTTGCTTTCACACTTCTTATGTTTTTCCATAGAATATGATGAGATGAAAAAAGGAGGAGTGCTTATGTGTAATCAAGGTGTATCTGGAGCAGCTATTGTTCTAGTACTATTTATTTTATTAATTATTATACTAGGAGCTTATTTCTAGAAAGGAGTTTTTATGACTGAAAAATGCGGAAATAATACCAATACTGGAAATGGATTTGTAATTATTGTAGTTTTATATATTTTACTTGCAATTATATTGGGAAATTTCTGGTATTAAAAAAGAGGAAAAAAACCTCTTTTTGTTTACACTTTTTTTGTAAAATTTTAAAAAAAGATATTTACAAGTTTCCTAAAAAAAGATAAAATAGTGGTGAATAGTGGAATAAAGTGGAGCAAAGTGGGTGATTTTTATGTTTATGGGTGAATATCATCACACAATTGATGAAAAAGGAAGACTTACGATCCCTTCTAAAGTAAGGGAAGATTTGGGCATTTCTTTTATTCTTACAAGAGGGTTAGATGGATGCTTGTTTATCTATCCCAAAAAAGAATGGGAAAGTGTGATAGAAAAATATAAAGAATTACCAAATACGAAAGAAGCTCGAAACTTTATGAGATTCTTCTTATCAGGAGCGAGTGTGTGTGAACTTGATAAACAAGGAAGAATCAATATATCAGACCCACTACAAAAATATGCAGGATTAGAGAAAGACTGTATTATTATCGGAGTAAATGATCGTTTGGAAATATGGAGTAAAGATCGATTTGAAACATTTGTAGAAGAAAACGAAGAAAAATTCTCTGATATGGCAGATCACTTATTTTCTGTAAACATCTGAGGTGACTTATGCATGAGAGTGTCTTATTAAAAGAAGCAATCGAATATTTAAATTTAAAAGAAGATAGCATTATCGTTGATTGCACATTAGGGTATGCTGGACATAGTAGTGAAATACTAAAAAGAATACCAAAAGGATTTCTTTATGCATTTGATCAAGATGAAGAAGCAATTTCCTATAGTGAAAAAAAGCTAAAAAGTATTGCTTCCAATTATGAAATTATAAAAAGTAATTTCGTGTATTTAAAAAAAGAATTAGAAAAACGAAATCAAAGTCATGTGGATGGGGTCTTATTCGATTTGGGAGTATCGAGCCCACAATTAGATGAAACGGAAAGAGGATTTAGTTTTCATAAAGATGCAAAGTTAGATATGAGAATGGATCAAAATAATCCGATTTCTGCTTATGAGGTAGTAAATACTTATTCTTATGAAGACTTAGTTCGTATCATGAGAATTTATGGAGAAGAGAAGTATGCTTCTTCTATCGCAAAAAAGATTGTTCAAAAAAGAGAAGAAAAGAAAATAGAAACAACTTTAGAACTAGTGGATATAATTAGAGAAAGTGTTCCATTTAAATATTCCAGAGAACATCATCCAGCAAGAAAGGTTTTTCAAGCAATTCGTATGGAAGTCAATCATGAATTAGAAGTATTTGAAGAAGCTTTTCAGGAAGCTTTGGAATTATTAAATCCAAATGGAAGAGTTTGTGTGATTACTTTTCATTCCCTAGAAGATAAATTGTGTAAAAAAATGATCAAAGAAAAAACAAATGTAGATTCTGCACTTAGAGGATTACCATTTTTACCAGAAGATCAAAAACCAAAATTTAAAGAAATCGCAAATATTTCTCCAGAAAAAGAAGAATTAGAAAGAAATCATCGATCAAGAAGTGCAAGATTAAGAGTAATAGAAAGGGTGAAACTATGAGAAGAAAGAAAATCAGAAAAGCTCGCATTACAAAAGGAGAAAGACTTTTGTATGTAAGTGGAGTTATGGCTTTAGTGGCAACTCTAGTAGTAAAGGTTTTCTGTGGTGCAAATGTAGGGAATTTAAGCATGAATGTAGAAAAACTAAAGTATCATATTGACACTCAAAATAAGAAAAACGAAAGCTTAACAATGAAGGTGAATGAATTAACTTCATTTTCAAAAGTCAATGATGTTGTAAAAAATATGGGATTGGCGTATAATAATGAAAACATCGTAACCATTGAAAATAAATAGAGGTGAAGTATGAAAACAAGAAAGGTAGTGACAAAAAGTTGGAATTTTCCAAAGAAACTTTTTCGCTTGTTTCTTGTTTTTATTATGGCTTTATATATTCAACTGTGTTATTTGACTCTTTCTCCAACTATCTATGGAAAAGATATGAAGGAGTTTGCTCGTAACAGAAATACAGTAAAAACCACTTTAAATGCAACCAGAGGGTCTATTTTAGATAGAGATGGAAACAATTTAGCAATCAATGTCTCTACTTATACGGTTCTTGCATATTTAAGTGAATCAAGAACGACGGATCCTGAATATCCTCATCATGTAGTTGACAAAGAAATGACAGCTGAAAAACTTTCTCCAATTATCAATATGACGAAAGAAGATATTTTAAGTTTATTACAAAGAGATGTGTACCAAGTAGAATTAGGACCTGGTGGTAGAGGAATATCGGAACTTGTAAAAGACGAAATTAAAGCTTTAGATCTTCCAGGAATTGATTTTATCGAAACTGTTAGTAGAAATTATCCAAATGGAGATTTTGCTTCTTATATCATTGGATATGCAAAAAGATATGATGAATTAATTACGGATCCATTTACTGGAAAAGAAAGAGTGGACTATAAAATAGTAGGAGAGCTTGGAATTGAAGCAAAATATGATAAATTATTATCAGGAACAGATGGATATTTAGAATATCAAAGAGATCAAAGTGGATATCGAATTCCGGATACAAAAGAAATCCGAATCGATCCAGAAAATGGTGCAAATATCTATTTGACATTAGATTCCAATATTCAAAGATTTGCAGAAACAGCAGTGAAAGAAGCAAGTGAAAAATATAAACCAGAATGGTTAATGATTCATGTGATGGATGCGAAAACAGGTGAAATCTTAGCTTCTGCATCTACCCCTTCTTATAACCCAAATATATTAAACATTACCAATTATAATGACCCATTAGTTTCATATGCATTTGAGCCAGGAAGTACCATGAAAACCTATACTTACATGTGTGCAATCGACAAAGGAAAATATGATGGAAATGCTACTTTCTTATCAGGAACTTATGAAATTGGGGATGATGTCGTAAACGACTGGAATGGTGGTAGAGGATTCGGTTGGATTACTTATGATAATGGGTTCTTATATTCTAGTAATGTTGGAATCGCGAATATCATGCAAAACTATATTTCTAGAAATGATTTAAAAGAGTGTTTAGAAAAATATGGATTTGGTGATACAACAGGAATTGAATTATCAAGAGAATTTACTGGAAGTATTAATTTTACTTATCCAATTGAAGTTGCTGCAGCTGGGTTTGGACAAGGTATTACTACCACTCCAATTCAACAATTACAAGGATTATCAATTATTGCGAATCATGGAAAAAAATTAACCCCTTATATTGTTTCAAAAATCGTAGATCCTAATACAGGAGAAATTATTTATCAAGGAGAAAAGAAAGAATCAGAACAACTAGTAAAAGAATCTACCATTGAAAAAATGAAAGATTTAATGTATCAAGTTGTTCATAGCGAAGATCCTAATGCAACAGGTTATTTATTCCGTGTAGATGGATTTGATGTAATTGCTAAAACAGGAACGGCTCAAATCTATGAAAACGGAGGATATCTAGGAGGAGATATGGATTACATTTGGTCATTTGCTGGAATGTATCCAAAGGATGATCCAGAAGTGATTTTATATGTATCTGTTAAAAAGCCATCTTGGGCTGGAAAGAGTTCCATTGTAGACGCTACTAAATTTATGATTGAAAGTATCGCAAAATATCGTAATATGTTTGCTCCAGATCAAGAAGAAGTAAAATCCAAATCCAAAACATTAGGTAATTACTTTAATAAAGATATAAATCAAGTAAAAGAGGAATTAACAAACTTTGGAGCAAAAGTAATCGTAATTGGAGATGGAACAAAAATTACGAAACAATATCCAGAAAAGAATACGGATATTATCGTTGGAGACAAAGTATTTCTTCTTACCAATGGTATTAATAAAGCAATGCCTAATTTAACAAACTTTTCAAAAACAGATGTTGACGTAATCTCAAATTATTTAGGAATACCAGTTGAATATGAAGGTTATGGATATGTGGTAAATCAGTCTATTCCAGAAGGAACAATTATTACAAACGATTTATCTCTTAAAGTAGTTTTACAAGAAAAGTATCATTTTAAAGAAGAAGAAAAGAAGCAAGAATAGAGAAAACTATTTTGCTTTTTTTTTCGAATATGATATACTTAAGTAGTAGGTGATGAAATGAAAAAATGGCATTCGTATATTTTTTTATTATTGTTTATTGTTGGATTAGGATTTGTAATCTATCTATTTTTAGACACACCGGTTTTAAAAATGCGTGGAAATAGCAATATTACTTTAGAAGTTTTTTCGGAATATCAAGATGAGGGTGCCACTGCGAGAACGTTTTTACAAAACTTGGATTCAAAAGTAAAAACAGAAGGTACAGTGGATACCAATAAACTAGGTAATTATGAAATCACTTATTCGGTATCTGGTGTGAATGGAAGTTCTTCTATTGTTCGTTTTGTAAGTGTAGTGGATACTACACCACCAGAAATTACTTTAAAAGGCGAAGAAACAATTTCTGTTTGTCCTGGTAAAGAATACGCAGAAGAAGGATTTGAAGCAATGGATAATTATGATGGGGATTTGACAGAACAAGTGAAAGTAGAAAGACAAGATGAAAAAATCATTTATCAAGTAACTGATTCTAGTAACAATGAAACCATAAAAGAAAGAACCATTGTTTATGAAGATAAATCAAGCCCTTCGATTGTGTTAAAAGGAGACAAAGAATATCATATTAAAAGAAGTGAACCATATCGTGAACCAGGGTTTACTGTTATTGATGATTGTGAATCTTCTCAAGGGAATGTAGAAATCACTGGGTATGTGGATGTTAATACGCAAGGGGTTTATCCAATCACTTATCGAATTAAAGATAATGCTGGAAATGAAGCAAGTGTTACAAGAACTGTCTATGTAGATTAAAGGATTAAATAGTATTTAATCTTTTTCTGTTGGAAAGGGTGAAAAAATGAATCAGGAATATGAGTTTAGTTTTAAAGTAAAGAGTATTACTCCTTTTACGGAGTATTGTGAAAGGAATCATTACGAATTAAAAAAAGATTCTAAGCAAACAAGAATCCTTTATGAAAATGGTGGTAAAGTAATGGCACGAATCACGAAAAACACATACCCTGATAAGGAAATTGAAAGTTTGGATTTAAAGGACTGCGATGTAAGTGACCATATTTTAAAAGTCAGAAGAGAAACAAAGGAGTTAATTATCACAGATGAAAATAGAGATTTCGTAGAATCTTTATTGGATATTTTCGAACTAAAAGAAACTAAAAAATTGATAAGAAAACGTTATGTATATCAAAAAAATAGTGTTACGTTTGAGATTGATCACTACCTATCACCAATGATGAATGTTGTCGCAATAGAAGGAAAAAAAGAAGAGGTAGATGTCGTGTATCAGGAATTAAAAAATGTAATTGCTTCTACAATTGTAAATGAATAGTTCTTTTTTAATTTCTATCAATCGATGATTTTTCAAAAAAAAATAATTTTCCTTTACAATTATCTGGAGGGAAACAACAAAAAGTATCGGTTGCTAAGGATATAGCCAAACCTTCTACATTACTTTTATGTGATGAATCAACTGGAGCTTTGGATTATGAATCTTTTAGCGCTTGTTAATCCATTTATTACATTATTGCTTCTTACTAATGCCATCTTATTTTGCATTTTATTGTTATATTAAAGACAGTTTATGAACTGCCTTTTTTGTTCTTCCATTTCTTTTTTTTCATATACTTTACAAAGAGGTGATTTCTTTGTTTTTTTCTTCCATTCATAAAAGGATTAAACTTATTTTTCTTGTTTCTATTTTTTTGTTTTTTTTGATTATTGGAAAAGTATTTTATATCCAAGTCATTCAATATCAAAAATTGCATAAATATGCGAATGACTTATGGAGTAGAAATCTACCAATTGAGCCAAATAGAGGAACCATTTATGATCGAAATGGTACTGTTTTAGCGAATAATCTTACTACAACTTCTTTAGTATTAATTCCAAATCAAATTGAAGATATGGAAGATACTACTCAGAAATTAGCGGATATATTAGGAGTTACTTATGAAGAAATGTATCAACATGTTTCCAAAAAAACTTCTATTGAAAGAGTTCATCCAGAAGGAAGAAGATTATCATTTGATGTATCGGATGAAATTGCTAAACTAAAACTTCCTGGAGTCTATTTGGTAAAAGAAAGCAAACGAAATTATCCTTATGATACATTGCTTTCTCATACATTAGGATTTGTTGGAATTGATAATCAAGGATTATCTGGATTAGAGTTAATGTATAATTCGTATTTAACTGGCGAATATGGAGCGATTAAATATTTCAGTGATGCGAAAGGGAACAAATTGAATTTAAATGAAGTATATGAAAAACCACAAGACGGAGTCAATATGACTTTGACTATTGATTATCAAATTCAGCAATCTTTAGAAAGAGAATTAGACAATGCAATGTTAAAATACAACCCAGATCAAGCTTTAGGAATAGCGATGAATCCAAAAACAGGAGAGATTCTAGCAATTTCTTCTCGTCCTAATTTTTCACCCAGTCATTATCAAAACTATACAACAGAAGAAATCAATCGAAACTTACCGATATGGGCAACATATGAGCCAGGTAGTACGTTTAAAATTATTACCCTTTCTGCATCATTAGAAGAAGGAGTAGTCGATTTAGAAAATGATCATTTCTATGACAGTGGTTCCATACAAGTAGAAAATGCTAGAATCAAATGTTGGAAACATGGGGGACATGGGGAAGAAACCTTCTTACAAGTAGTAGAAAATTCTTGTAACCCAGGATTTGTAGTACTAGGGCAAAGACTTGGAAAAGAAAAACTATTTCACTATATTGATGAATTTGGGTTTGGTAAAAAAACAGGAGTTGATTTAAATGGAGAAGGAAGTGGCATTCTATTTTCATTAGATAAAGTAGGACCAGTAGAGCTAGCAACAACTGCGTTTGGTCAAGGAGTATCGGTTACTCCCATCCAACAAATAACAGCTGTTTCTGCCGCAATTAATGGTGGAATTTTATATCAGCCTTATATTGTAAAAAGTTTAAATGAACCAGAAACAAATACCGTGATACTGGAACATAAGCCAACACCTATCAGGAAAGTACTTCAAGAAGAAACCAGCAAAAAAGTAAGAATGGCATTAGAAAGCGTGGTAACAAATGGGACAGGAAGAAATGCATTCATTGATGGATACCGAGTAGGAGGGAAAACAGGAACGGCTCAAAAAGCACAAAATGGTGGTTATCTAGTTGGAAATTATATCGTCTCTTTTATGGGATTCCTACCTGCAGATGATCCTGAAATTATTGTTTATGTAGCGGTTGATCATGCAAAAGGAATTACTCAATATGGAGGAACTATAGCAGCTCCTATCGCAAGAAATATTTTACTGGATTCCATTGATGCATTATCTATTCAAAAAAGGGAAGGAAGCAGTGAAAAGAATTATCAAATAGGTGAAAAAAAATATCAAACGATTCCCAATGTAGTAGGAATGAATGTCAATGAAGCATTACCTTTATTAAAACCATTTAAAGTAGAATATAGTGGAACTGGAGAAACAATTTCATATCAATCACCAAGTGCAGGAGAACGCATATTAGAAGGTGAGACAATTAGATTATTATTAAGTGAGTAAGGAGGTTACTATGGTTACAAAATCGGTAGTTTCTTTATTATTAGGATTTATGGGATCTCTTCTATTTGGAAATATTCTAATTCCTTTTTTAAAAAAAAGAGACGCAAGACAAACATTAAACCGATATTTAGAAGAAACACATAAAAGAAAAAGTGGAACACCAACAATGGGAGGTCTTATATTTTTACTTCCACCTTTTCTTTATTTTATTCTTTTCTTTCTATTTGGGAAGTTAGAAGTTAGTTATAGTTTACTGATTCTTTTCTTTACAACGATAGGTTATGCATTGATTGGCTTTTTAGATGATTATTTGATTATTAGAAAGCATAATAACAAAGGGCTAACAGAAGAACAAAAGCTTTTATGTGAACTTATAATCGCAATTTTGTTTTTCTATTTCTTTATGAAAGCTGGAAATGAGCCACTTCTTTGGATTCATACATTTCATTTCAAATGGGAAATTGGATGGCTTTATGGTTTCTTTATTCTTTTTGTTTTATCAGCTAGTAGTAATGCCGTTAATTTAACCGATGGATTAGATGGACTTGCAGGGGGATTATCATTCCTTTCAATCCTTACTTTTGGAATAATAACTTGGAATACAGGATGGTTACAAGGGTATGAAGAGCTTGCTGTTTTTTGCTTTTTACTTGCGGGTAGTGTTTTAGGGTTCTTGGTTTATAATGTGAGTCCAGCTAAAATATTTATGGGAGATACTGGGTCTCTTGCTTTAGGAGCTTTCTTGGGATCCATTTCTATTCTTACAAGACATGAACTTCTTCTTGCATTGATAGGAATTGTATTTGTTTTGGAAACACTTTCTTGTATGATTCAAAGATTTTATTATAAAAGAACAAAAAAAAGAGTTTTCCCAATGACTCCAATTCATCATAGTTTTGAAAAATGGGGTTTTAAAGAAGTAGAAATTGTAAGACTATTTTGGGTGATAGGGTTTTTGGCATCTTTACTTGCAATTTCTTTTGGGGTATGGTTATGAAAAAAAACATGGATTATGGACTCCTTATTTCGATTCTTCTTTTTTCTCTTTTTGGAATTCTTATGATTTATTCTGCGTCTCATATATGGGCAGAATATAAATTCCATGATGCGTTTAAATTTGTTAAAAATCAAGGATTCTTTTTTCTAATAGGAACTTTTTTAATGGTAGTAATTAGTAAAATTGATTATAAAAAATACTATGATTTATCAAATAAACTATTAGGAGTCTGTGTTTTATTATTAATTCTTGTTTTAATACCTGGTATTGGAACCATAAGAAATGGTTCTAGGTCTTGGTTTGGAATTGGTTCTTTTGGTATTCAGCCAAGTGAATTTACAAAATTAGCTTTCATTATCTTTACCAGTAAATATCTTTCTAAAAATGAAAAAGATATGAACAAAATAAAAAAGGGAGTACTTCCCATTTTAGGTTTCACCTTATTTCTATTTTTTCTGATTATGCTTCAACCAGATTTTGGAACTGGTTCGATACTCGTTATGAGTATTCTTGGATTACTTTATGTAGGTGGGGTTCCATTTTCTTTCTTTTTGAAAATAGGAATTGTAGGAGTAGTAGGTGTAGCAGGGCTTATTCTTGCAGCCCCTTATCGTTTAGCCAGAATTCTATCGTTCTTAGATCCTTGGAAAGACCCTCTAGGGAGTGGGTTTCAAATGATTCAATCTTTATATGCGATTGGACCAGGAGGACTATTTGGTTTTGGGTTTGGGAATTCTAGACAAAAACATTTTTATTTACCAGAACCGCAAACTGATTTTATTTTTTCCATTATCAGTGAAGAGTTTGGTTTTTTAGGGGTTTTAATTGTTACTTCTTTTTTCTTATTTATCGTTTATAGAGGGTTTCAAATTTCTTTAAAATCAAAAGATTTATTTGGTAAATATTTATCGTTTGGTATTACGTTTCAACTTCTTTTTCAAGCAGTTATGAATTTAATGGTAGTAACTGGTTTAATTCCAGTTACAGGAGTCACCTTACCATTTTTGTCTTATGGAGGATCTTCTTTATTGATTACTTTATGTGGAATGGGAATTCTTTTAAATATTTCAAGAAATAATACTTGATATAAGAACGTTTGTTTGATATATTATTGTTAATGATTCAGGAGGTTAACAATGAAAAATAGTATTATTGAAGTTCAAAATATAAAGATAAATATAACAAGCATAGACAAAAAAGACTATATCTGTATTTCAGATATTGCTAAAGCTAAAAGTGACAAGTCAAGAGCTGCCGATGTCATAAGAAACTGGCTGCGCAATAGAAGTACATTGGATTTTTTAACTACATGGGAACAAATATATAATCCTAATTTTAAAGTGTTCGAATCTGAACACTTTAGAAAACAAGTAGGATTATTAACATTTACGCCTAGTGTCACAGAATGGTGTGAAAGAACAAATGCAATAGGTATATATTCTAAAATGGGGAAATATGGTGGAACATATGCACATAAGGATATCGCGTTTGAATTTGCCTCTGCTATAAGTCCGGTGTTTAAACTATATTTGATAAAGGAATTTGAAAGATTAAAGGAACTTGAAAATCAGAATCGAGAATGGGATGTAAAAAGAATTCTAACAATTTTAAAAGAAATAGCTGTTTATCAGTTAAATATTTTAAATGAAACAGATCATTTAAAATTAAATTAGTAAATTGCAATATTAGTATCTAACATGAGAGA
>CAMNAC010000027.1 GCA_946530475.1 uncultured Mycoplasmatota bacterium | reverse complement strand
AATACTTCTTCATGAATTTCTTCTTTTGATTTAATGATGTGATCTTTCACACATTCAATTGTTTTCCATTTGTAAGTTTGTGCAAGCTCTAAATAAGCATTTTCTGCATTTTTTAAATGTTCAGAATCACTTTCGTGTTGATCAGGAGCTTCTTCCCTATTCTTTTTTAATTCACATGCTTCTTCATAAGGCATATGAAGGAAAATTGCGATATCTGCTTTAGGCAATTCTAATAATTTAAACTCTAATACATCAAGCCATGCATACATATTCATTCTTTCATTGGTATCTGTGATTTTTCCTCCCTGATGTGCCATGTTGGAGTACACATAACGATCTAATACTACATTGATACCTTGTTCCAAAAGAGAATTGATTTTAGGAAGATTATATCTTCTATCTGCTGCATAGTATAAAGCTGCAACTTTTGGTTCTACATTACTTGCTCCTTCTTTAAACCAGCCATCGCATATCCATTCTTTTCCAAGATACGGTCCTCCAATGATTTTCCCAGTAGGAGTCTCATACATTGGAAATCCTAGCTTTTCAACTGGAATATTTTTTTTCTTTAATGCTTCAATTAATAAATTACTTTGCGTTTCTTTTCCAGAACAATCTGTTCCCTCGATTACAATTAGTTTTCCTTTCATAAGTCACCTCTTAATCAATTAATGTATTTTCTTCATCAAAATCCACATGAAGAAATTTTCTACTTCCTAAAAAGTCACACATATGAACAAACTTTTGATAACGATCTTTTGGGAGTGGTAATACTTCATTTCCATTGTAATCTTTATTCCATTCTCCCATATGAGATTCGATTGCATGACAAATAAATTCTACTTCTCCTTTTGTTAACGTGAGTTCCTCTTGATGTTCTTTAATTAATTTACTTGCAAGTAGTGGGTGATCAAATCTCGTATATTTTTCTTTTGGGATTCCAGACTTTACTCCATCATGCATGATCATCGCAATAATCATTAAATCTTTTTCTTCTGGAGTAAAAATACCCCCAATTGTATTATTTTGCAATAACTCATATCCAATTCGAACAACTGCTTTAGTATGACGAAGAAGTCCACCTTCTCCTAAGGAATAAGAAGGATGATATTTTCCTGTAGAAGAAGCAGGTACTTCAAAAAAATAATCTGGTAACAGTTCAATTAATTTGACTGCATTTTCTCGGTATTTTTTATTTTTAATATAGGTTAATTCTTTTTTCCAAATTGTTTCTCTTTCCATCCTATCACTTCCTATCTTATTGTATCAAACTTTTTAAATAAAATAAACTAGTACTTCATTTGCAACATATTGATATTTTTTAGGGATATAGTAATATCCATTTTTAAAAACTAGCATTCCATTTTTTAAAGGTTCTTTGATATCAAACACATCTTCTATTTCTTCTTGGTATTTTTGAAAGAATTCTTTTTTGGATACTCCCTTTAACTTTCTAAGGCCTAAAATCATTTCATTCTGCATGGTTTCCAATTTGCTTAATTCATGAGATTCTTTTATATAGGTTTCTTTTAAATAAGCCGTTAGATTTCTTGTATTTTCATAGCGAACACCTCTTACATAACCAGATGCCCCTACTCCAAATCCATAATATTCTTCATTGTTCCAATAAGTTAAATTATGTTTGGAAAAGTATCCTTTTTTTCCGTAGTTACTTGTCTCGTAGTGATCATACCCATTTTTTTCTAAAGTATGTTCAATTAATTGATACATCTCATAATCCAAATCTTCTGAAATGGGTTTAAGATTAGAAAACTTTGTATGAGGTTCTATGATTAAAGAGTAAGTAGAAATATGGGGAATATCCAGTTTTAAAAAAATATCTAAATCATTTTTTAAATCCTGAATGGTTTCTTTTGGCAATGCATACATCAAATCAACATTGATATTTGTAAATCCAATTTCTTTTGCCCACTTCATTTTTTCAAACACTTCTTCTTTGGTATGATTTCTTTCAATTAATTTTAATGCATCTTTTTGAAATGTTTGAACTCCAATACTTAATCTATTTACCCCATATTCTTTCATTAACATTAGTTTTTCTTTTGTTAAATTTTCAATGTTACATTCCATTGTATATTCAATATGTTTAGACATACGAAATTGTTTTAATATTTCTAATAATTCTTTTAATTCTTCTAAAGATAATGAACTCGGTGTTCCCCCTCCTACATAAAGAGTTTCTAATACTTCATTTTGATAAGAAGTCTCAATTTCTTTTTTTAATGCTTTTAAATAAGGAGAAACCCATTCTTTTTGATAATAGAACTTACAAAAATCACAGTAAGCACAGATGGTTTCACAAAAAGGAATATGAATATAAGCACTTTTTATCATAATGTTTTCCTTAATACTTTTTGATTTTCTATTTCCTTTAAAGAAGTATATTTTTCACATAATAATTGATATTTCAAATAATCTGTGACAGATAATATTTCAGAAAACAAGGAATCCATTTCTTCTTTTTTTACTTGATAAGTTTGACATGTCCCAATATAGGTTTTCTTACTATCTAAAAATAAATCTGCATAACTGATTACTCTTTTTTCAATTTCTTCACGTTTCATACAATCACTCCATTTCGATGTTATTATACTAAAGAAAAAAAGAATTGAAAAGAAAAAACTTCATTTCTGAAGTTAATCCTCATCCATGGAAAGAACAGCTAAGAATGCTTCTTCTGGTATTTCTACACTTCCTACTCTTTTCATTCTCTTCTTTCCTTCTTTTTGTTTCTCTAGAAGTTTTCTTTTTCTGGAAACATCTCCACCATAACACTTCGCTAAAACATCTTTTCTGACTGCTTTAATATCAGCTCTTGCGATGGCTTTATTTCCGATACAAGCTTGAATTGGTACTTCAAATTGTTGCCTTGGAATTAGTTTCCTTAAGCTTTCTACAATTGCTTTTCCTCTTTTATATGCAAAATCTTTATGGACAATAATACTTAATGCATCCACAACTTCTCCATTTAATAAGATATCCATTTTTACCAAATCACTTGCCTGATATCCCATTGGTTCATAATCAAAAGAAGCATATCCTTTAGTAGAAGATTTTAAGCGATCAAAGAAATCATATACAATTTCCGATAATGGTAATTCATAGTGAATATTGACTCTTTTTTCATCTAAGTATTCCATTGAAATATAGTTTCCTCTTTTGTCTTGACAGAGTTCCATAATTGGTCCAATGTATTCGGTTGGTACAAAAATGGAAGTTCTGATATAAGGTTCTTTGATTGTTTTAATTCTTTGCCTTTCTGGCATTTTAACAGGACTATCAATCAATAAATTACTTCCATCTGTTAATTCAATATCATAGATAACAGAAGGACTTGTTGCGATTAATTCAATATGGAATTCTCTTTCAATTCTCTCTTCTATTATTTCCATATGTAATAAACCTAGAAATCCACATCGAAAACCAAATCCCAATGCTTTACTAGTTTCAGGCTCAAACTCTAAAGAAGCATCATTTAGTTTTAATTTTTCTAATGCTTCTCTTAATTCTGTAAATTTACTAGACTCTATTGGATACAATCCACAAAAAACCATAGGTTTCATAGGTTGATAACCAGGCAATGGATTTTCTGCAGGATCATCTTTTAACGTAATGGTATCTCCTACTTTTACATCTTCAATGTTTTTGATTGCTGCAGAAAGATAGCCTACTTCTCCAGCAACTAATTCTTGTTTCAATTCTTCTTTTGGAGTATGAACACCTAGTTCTACTACATCATAAGAAGCACCAGTTGCCATCATTTGAATGGTATCTCCTACATGTATTTTCCCATTCATTAACCTTATTAATGCAACAACTCCTTTATAAGAATCATAGTAACTATCAAAAATAAGAGCCTGTGTTTTTTCCTTCTCATTTCCTTTTGGGGGTTCAATCCTTGTAATGATAGCTTCTACAAGTTCTTTGATTCCAATTCCATTTTTCGCACTAGTTAAAAGAATTTCTTCTTCCTGAAATCCTAACGTGTCCATCAACTCTTTTTTTACTTTTTCAGGATCTGCATTAGGTAAATCAATTTTATTAATAACCGGAATAATAGTCAAATTATGATTTAATGCAAGATATAGATTTGCGAGGGTTTGAGCTTCAATTCCTTGCGCAGCATCTACTACTAAAATAGCTCCTTCACAGGCAGCCAAACTTCTACTTACTTCATAAGTAAAATCGACATGACCTGGGGTATCAATCAAATGCAAATAATAAGTTTCTCCCTGATATTCATATGTCAATTGAACCGTATTTAATTTAATGGTAATACCACGTTCTCTTTCAATGTCCATACTATCCAATAATTGATCTTTGATTTCTCTTTCTGTTACCGCACCTGTTACTTCTAAAATACGATCTGCTAAAGTACTTTTTCCATGATCAATATGCGCTATAATGGAAAAATTTCTGATATTTTCTCTTTTCATGGCTATCACCTTTTACTATTTTATCAAGTTTTTTATAAAAAAAAAAGAGTTTTCACTCTTATGGTAAGACTTTTAAATAAAGCAATGATAAATAGAAAAATGCAGAAGCAGATGCAGTTACAAAAAGCAAATATGTTGGAAAATTAATAGAACCTTTCTCAGCATAATCTGGTACTAATTTTTTTACTTTTGCCCCTTCTAGTTCTGGTACATTTTCTAAAACTGGTTCTTTTGACTCTATTTTTTTCTTAAATTCTTGGTATCTTTTATTCATTTCCTCTACAGATGAAGCCATCATGATCTCTTTTGCTTCCTCTGCATATTGATGCGGAATATTACTTGCCATTTCTACTAGTTTTGTTTGAATTTCTTGCCCAGACAATTGTGGTTCTCCTATCATATTATTTTGAATTGGTTGTTCCACCACATTTGTTTGATGAGTCTCTTCTCCCATTTGATTCACTACATACATTCCATCTTTTTCTGTTACACCCATAGATTTTGGTTGTTCGACATTTGGGTTAAACGTAAAAGACATTCCATTTTCTACATCTACAAATGTTTTGTCAGCTTCCTTATTCGCAGATTGTAATACATTTACTTGCGCAAGTTGCTCATTATTCAATTGATCTTTATTGATATCTGTAACATTTTGTAAATTGGATTCAATCTTTTCTTTTCTCATATCATTAAAAATATCTTGTGTATTGGTTTTACCATCTTCAGAAACATAAGTTGGATTTTGTAATCTTTCTTCAAACTCTTCTTTCAAAGTTTTGTCTTCTAGATTTTCAATTACTTGAACAGTATCTCCAGTTTGTAATTTGGTAAAATTTTGTCCATCTTTATTAAATTGACTAACGTCTTCTAAATTAAGATCTTTCTTCATCTCTTCTTCTACTTTTTCTTCTGTTATTTCTTGTTCTTTAAAACCATATTTTCCGAAAAAAGAATCTACATTTCCGCTAATCATAGTATCATAAATATCTTTTGAAAAATCTTGATATTTCTCTGGATTTTGTTTGATAAATGTCATCATACGATTTTTTAATGCATCATCAATTACACTTTTATTTCTCATTTGAAAATCATTCATTAAATTTCTTATCATTATTTCTTGTACATAGTTCATATTATCACCACCTTAACTATAACATAATTATTTTTCTATTAAAATAGGAAAAGTGTCTACTTGACAAGCATTAGACACTTATATATAAAATTGAATCATATTTATTTTTGCAAACATACAAATGACAAATAAAAGAACGAGCATTACAAGCGCAAACAAATCTAATTTCCAAATTTCATTATTAGACACTTTTCTTTTCTTATTAATTACATGCATAACATAATTGACATTTGTAAGAATAGTCAATTGATAAACCATAAATTGAAGAAGAACCATATATAACAGTGTATAATAATGTGGTTTAGAATTCAATAATACAGAAAAAGGGATGGAAATTATAGAGTACACAAAAAATAGTTGAACGCATAATTTTGATTCATTTCCATCCTCTGGAAGTCTTTTCCTAAACACAGAGCGTGTGGAAAGCACAATTTCTAGAATAGCAGTTCCTGTTGATAAGACATAACTCCAAGGTGTTCCAAAATCGTCAAAAGCACCAAAGAGAAAGACAAGAATAATCGAATATAATAATCTAGTAAACAACAAATCTATAATTATTATAAAGTTACTACTCACTTTATAATTCTTTTTATCAAAATTATTCTTATACTCATTATTCACAGATGTTCCAGAAGCATTTTTATTGTATTTGCGTGATACAAATTCTTTTTCATTTGTAGTTCCACTCAAAACGCTTGCTACAGATTTTTCTTCTGATACTTCTGGTTCAACAGTCGAAATAAAAGTGCCTTCTTTCGTCGAAACAGCCCCAACTGTTGGAATAAAAGTATTATCTTTCTCAACAGAAGAATTATTACTTGAGTTTACTAGTTCTTGCTTTGTCTCTTTCAAAGCTCCTCCAAAACCATTAAACTCAAAGATTTGAATTTCTGATTTTTTTAGTGGTTGTCCACATGCAATACAGTAATTATCTGTATCAGAATTTAATACATTGCATTTTTCACATTTTACTGCCATATTATTGCTCCCTACATTCTATTCCATACTTATTCACATTTTCCATAGCCTCTTCATAAGTTTTCTTCATGAAAAGCTCATCTGTCCCATTCAGTAGACCATAATCAGTTCCAATCCACCTTGTTATAACCATGTCACCGTCATCATAAGAATCAAAGGAATGTAAATACTTTTTATCAGCTTCATATTTTCCTCTATCTTGGTACGATTGAATCATTTTCATATTCCATGAAATACAAACATTGTTTTCAAATATAACATACATAGTATTTCCACTATTATCAATGCATTCCATTTTTCTTACACTAGGACCTGAAACGACCTGTTCTTCATGTTCAGGCTCTTCAAGCACAAGTTCTTCATTTACTTTTGGTTGCTCTTGTGCAGGTTCTTTCTGAATATCCTTTCCCGAAAAATCTATATTATCATAAATTTCTAGCAACAAGTCTTCTACTAAGTTTTGAGAAATTGAATCTATTTGTTCATATTCAACAATAATAGATAAATAATTATTATCAAAAAGATTTACTAAAAATTGGACTCTGTCTTCATAGGCTTGATAATTATTTCCTTTTATATTACCTTTAAATCTTGGCATTCCGTTAAAGTAGTAATCTAAAAAAGCATATTCTCCACCATATTCATCATATTCCAGTCGATAAGTTATAGAAATAGTACCACCATATTTTAAATGATGTATCTCAATTAAATCTGAGAAAAGATATCCTTCAAAATTTTCTTTTGAAATTGATTCTCCAGCCGTAAAAAAAGCATTATCATTAAAATCTTCATATTCATCACTATAATAATAACCAAATTGCGTTAGATCTATATTCTTGGACAATGCATAAGGAATTCGATTATAATTTGTCTTTAAAGAAGCAACTTTCCCTTTATCATGAAATCCAAAGAAAACTATCTGATTGGAATCCCCTTCTAAATGGAAAGAAGAAATTCCTTGAAACGTCATTAAATAATAAATTAAAGCTACACCTATCATTATTGTAACAAAATAAAAAACAGTATTTTTTTTCATAACACACCCCGTACTATACGTCGTCATTGTACCACAAGTCCAACAATTAAAGCAAGCGCTCTTTGACAAGTATTAGACACTATTCTTTTATCCACTCGTATATCATTTGAAAAGTTGCTTGTAAAAAATTTTTTACATGATGAGATATGGATGTAGAAATATGATACCCAAATTTAGATAGTTTGTTTCCATAATCTTTATTCTGACCATCCAAATAATCTTCCATTCGAACATCTTTTCCTTCTTTTAAATCTTTTTCAAATTGTTTAATCTGTTCACTCGTATAAACTACTTTTTTATGAGCAGCATACTGATAATAACCAGTTGCTTCAAACAGATATAGTGTTAAAAAAGTAATCAATAAAGAAATTAGAAAAAAACCAAACAGTCCTCTTAAACGTTTCTCTTTCATAATTTTCCTCCTACTAAAGAAGAGAAAACTTCAGCAAATGCAGTCATCGTATGGTAGACTTCATCCATCGTGTTTTCATATCCTCCGCACTCTAATAATATGACGTGGGAATTCAAATCTTGATTATAAACGCCATTATATCCTCTTCCACCGTGTGTAATAATTCCCCTTGAGATACCTGGATATTTCTCCTTTAACGCCTGTTCCAATTCTTTTGTAAACTCTAAATTCTCTTGATAGGTTTCATAATCAGTCCCAATTACAAATAATACTTTTGCATAAGATACTCCATTAATAGAAACAGAACTTTGCTCTTTTTTTATAGAATCCCTATGAACATCAATAAAATATTCTAAAGAAGGATTTTTTTCCATCGCATCCTTTAAATAATATCTAGAAGCTTCATAACTAGAATTGTAATCCCAATGATTTGTTTTTAAAAATTCGGTAATATTTCCTTCTTCGACAATGGAAGGGATATTCTTTTTTAAAAGAACTTCCTTTAAGACATAAGATGCCATCATGACATTCGGAGTAACATTTGGATCTTTGATATTCTCATTATTATATCCCTCTAATTGATGTGTATTATAGATGTATACTTTGGGAGAATCTACAATCGTGGGACTAGGATCTTTCATGTAGACACTCATTGTACCGGATTCTTCATCACTTGCTGAAGTTTTTTCTTTGTAATGAAAGAAATGCTCAATCAACGATACTGGATGATTAAAATCAATCTCTGAAAAAAAAGAAGTGACTTTTCGAAAAAGGGATTTTGGTTCTTCTTTTTCAATAAAGGGATTAGAATCATTTAATAATTCCCTTAAAAAAGATTCATTACTTTGATTTCGTATTTTTTTTAAAGTAGAAAAGGAAAAAGTAAAAAAGAAAAAGAAGAAGAAAAAAAAGAAAAACAATTTTTTTATAAAATGCCTTTTCTTTCTTTTTTTTAAGTGTTTTGTCATAAATCACCTCTATCAAAAGAATAACTCTTTTCTTTTATTTATTTTGTCAAAAAGTGTCTGATTCTTTGAATAATGGACTATAACTTTGAAGTGCTTCATTTATCCCTCTACCTAAAACACTTCCTAACTCTTCTATCATAAAATTAATTTCTTTTGGTGTCACCATCAAATTAAAGCCAATAGGAGACAACACTTCAAAAATAAGATTTCTAATTTCTTCTTCATTTAAACTTCCAATCATTCCAAACCATTTTTCTTTTTGATCTGTTTCCTCTTTGATTTCTTCTTTTAAGTAATTGATGCCAACAACAAATTTAGAAGAAGGATCATTTAAGTGTTCTTTCGTATAGGAAAAATGTTTGTACATATAACCAATGGTATCCGATACAATAGTAACTGCATCTACTACAGTTGGAATTCCAATTGAAATGACAGGGATATGATAAAGTTCTTGACTAATTTCTTTTCTTTCATTTCCTATTCCACTTCCGGGATGAATCCCAGTATCTGTAATTTGAATCGTATGTCCTACCCTTTCAATCGATTTACTTGCTAGTGCATCAATCACAATTACAAAATCTGGTTTTGCCATAGAGATGACACTTCCTACTAATTCACTTGTTTCTAAACCCGTCTCTCCTGTGACACCAGGTAAAAATAAAGAGACTGGTCTTACTCCTTCTTCTACTTCTCCTAATTGAAATAAATGATTTGTTACTAGTATTTTGGAAAGTGTAATTGGTCCTAACGCATCTGGAGTAGATTTCTCATTTCCAAGTCCAATTACCAAGCAAGAAGCATCTTTTTTTATGGATAATTGTTCCATCATAGACAAAAGTTCTTTTTGAAATATACTTGTTACTAGTTCTCGATTTTCATGATCAGAGACATCTTCAAATTCAATTGTAATATAAGTTCCTACTTTTTTTCTAAGCTTTTTACTTCCATCTTTTTGAATCACTACTTTTGTAATGGAAACATTTTCTATCTTTTTTTCTTCTACTTGATATCCATCTTTTTCATTTTCTATTTTTTCAAGTGCTAAATCTGTATGAATCTCATAATTCTTTAAATCAATTTCGTGTTTCATATCATCACCTAGTACTATTTTTACCAAAAAACAATGTTTTTATTGCTTTTTTAAAGTTTTTTTGTTAAAATGATTTATAGCGAAATGACTTGGAGGTGAAATTATGCCAAATATGAAAAATGCCGTAAAAAAAGTGAAAGTAAATGCGAAAAAGAATGTAAGCAATAATGATTATGAAGCAAGTATGAAAACAGCTATCAAAAACGTAGAAAAAGCAGTAAGCGAAAATGATAAGAAAAAAGCAGAAGACCTTTTAAAAGTAGCTTCTAAAAAGATTGATAAAGCTGCTTCTAAAGGTGTAGTTCGTTCTAATTATGTTGCTCGTAATAAATCTCGTTTAACAAAAAAAGTGAATGCAATGAGTAAATAAAGATGTACAGTTTTGTATATCTTTTTTATTTTATTCATAAAGATTCTTTGTTTATGGTATAATAAATCATAGGAGGAATCTATGAAAAAGAAAACAAGTATTACAGATGTTTTAAGCATTTTCATTCTATTCTCTATTTTTATAGTAATTTATATTTATAAAAATGATATTACGAAATTTATTATGATCAATGTCGTTTATAAAAAAGAGATGGTAATATTAGATGCCAATCAATATGAAAAAACTTCTAGTTATGAATATGTACAAAGAACAGAAAATTATGAACCGGAAAACAAACAAGAGTTACTCAATATTTTATTCACAATTTTAAATAAAGGTTGGGATGAATTTTCTTTCTATTGCCCAATGAATTATGATCATTGCATGGATGATTTGGATCAAATTATTGATGATAATAATATCTTATCTGATATCAACAATTTTGTTCATCCTTTCAATAGTTTTGAAAGAATCTATATTTCAAAAAATTCATTTGGTAGAATTCAAGTAGAAGTAGAAAAAACATATTCGGATCAAATGATTGAGGAAATCAATCAAAAAGCAGATGAAATATTGAAAGAAATTATCAAAGATGACATGAACGATAAAGTAAAAATTAAAACCATTCATGATTACATTATCAATCATACTTCTTATGATGAAGAACATGCTCATATTATTGAAACACATTCTAATAAACAACCTACTTACTTATCCAATACTGCTTACGGAACATTGATTGATGGAAAAGCAATTTGTGGAGGTTATTCAGATGCGATGGCTGTTTTCTTAAATCGTTTAGGAATTGATAACTATAAAATTTCAAGCAGTAATCATGTTTGGAATTATGTGAAATTAGATGGAAAATGGTATCATTTAGATTTAACTTGGGATGATCCAGTAGTTCCTTCTGGAAGAAATGTATTATTGCACAATTTCTTTTTAATCAATACAGAAGAATTAAGAGAAAAAGATACTTCTCAACACACTTATAATTTGATGGTATATCAAGAACAATAAAGACACCTTATTTGGTGTCTTTTATCATTTCTTCTACTTGTTTGATTGTTTCTGAAAAATCAGAAAAGTTTACAGAAACCCATTTTACTGGAACTTGATTTTGAAACCAAGTATACTGTCTTTTTGCATAATGTCTACTTTCTTTTTGGATATTCGAAATCGCTTCTTCTTTTGTTATTTTACCATCAAAATAAGAAAAGAACTCTCGGTATCCAATAGGCGTTAAAACAGCTTTGGAACGGATGTTGGAATCATATAATTTTCTTGCTTCTTCTTCTAGTCCCTCTTCTAACATTTGATAAACACGATTGTTAATTCGCTCATATAAAATTTCTCTATCCGTTGTTAAACCAATCCAAATAATATCATAAAGTGGAATATCACTTTTTTCTTTTTCACTAAAAGGTTTCCCTGTTTGTTCCATATATTGATATGCTCTAAGTAATCGTTTGTAATTATTTGGATGAATCTTGTTATTTGGATCTTTCTCACATACCATTTCATATAATTTCTCTTTTGGATACTCTTTTTCTTCTACTTTCATTTCTTCAAATTCATAATTATATAAAGCAGCTTTTAAATATAAACCAGTACCTCCTACCAAAATAGGTAGATGTCCTCTACTACTAATTTCTTCTATTTTTTTTCTACAATCCTTTTGATAATCATATACTGTATAAGGTTCTGTTATTTCTTTGATATCAAATAAATGATGTGGAATCCCATCTTTTTCTTCTTCTTTTACTTTTGCAGTCGCAATATCAAGTCCAATATATACTTGAGTGGAATCAGCATTAATAATTTCTCCATTTAACTTTTTTGCAAGTTCAATACTTAGTTTTGTTTTTCCTACTCCTGTAGGGCCTACAATACAAATTACTTTTTGCATAAATCATTTGTAAGAAACATACTATCACCAAAAGAGAAAAAGCGATATTTTTCTCTTACAGCCTCCTTATAAGCATTCAAGATATATTCTTTTTTCGAAAAAGCACTTACTAACATAATTAAAGTAGACTTTGGTAAATGGAAATTGGTTATTAAACAATCCACTGCTTGAAATTGATATCCTGGGTAAATAAAAATATCTGTAAATCCACTACATTCTTGAAAAGTATGATACAAACTATAAATTGTTTCTAACGTTCGTACACTTGTCGTTCCAACACTGATAATTCTTCTTCCTTCTTTTTTTGCTTGATTTAGAATATCAGCAGTTTCCTTACTCATTTGATAGAATTCAGAATGCATTTTATGCTTTGTAACATCATCTACTTTGACAGGTCTAAAAGTACCTAATCCAACATGAAGTGTCACATTTGTAATAATAACCCCTTTTTCTTTAATTTCTTTTAATAATTCTTTTGTAAAATGTAATCCTGCAGTTGGTGCAGCTGCACTTCCTATTTCTTTCGCATAAACCGTTTGATAACGGTCTTTTTCTTTTAATTTTTCATGGATATAAGGAGGAAGTGGCATTTCACCAAGCCTATCTAATACTTCATATAAAATTCCTTTATAATGAAGTTTTACAATACGAATTCCCTCTTCTTTTTCTTCGATACATTCTGCCTTTAATTCTCCACCAAAATCAATCATAGAACCTACTTTTACTCTTTTAGCTGGTTTCGCTAAAGTCTCCCATGTATCATTTCCTAAATCTTTTAACATCAAAAGTTCAATATGAGCACTTGTTTCTTCTTTTATTCCAAGAAGCCTTGCAGGAATGACTTTGGTATCATTGATTACAAGAACATCTCCTTTTTTTAAATACGATAAGATATCATGAAAATGATGATGTTCCATTTCCCCTGTATTCTTATTCATTACAAGTAACTTTGATTCATCTCTTTTTTCAAGAGGTGTTTGCGCAATTAATTCTTCAGGTAATTCATAATCAAAATCATCTGTTTTCATAGTATCCCTCCATGTCTAATATCATACTCTTTTTTCCAAAAAAAAGAAAGTAGAACTTTCATAACACTTTCTTTTATAAATCTTTTTTATTTTCCTACTCGGAAAGCTGG
>CAMNAC010000026.1 GCA_946530475.1 uncultured Mycoplasmatota bacterium | reverse complement strand
TATCTTCTACTTTTTGTTTGAATGCATCTTTTGGTTCTTCTCCATTAATTTTAGACGTCAAATCTTTGACGCTTTTTCTAAGGCGATAGTTTTCCTGAGTCAAATTCATAAGTAATAATGCCATCAAAGCCAAAAACAAAATTAAAATTGGATACAACACTCCCGCAATAGCGAATCCTTTTTTACTATTCATATCATCACCTACTATATTATTAATATATCATATATCCATAAAAAAAACTAGATTTCTTAATCTAGTTTTTGCTTTCTTCTATCCAATTGATAAGATCTGTTTTTGATAATAATCCTACTTGTTTAGAAACTTCTTTTCCATCTTTAAATAAGATTAAAGTTGGGATACTCATTACTCCAAATTTTCTTGGAGTTTCTTCATTTTCATCAATGTCAATTTTCACAATTTTTACATCATCTCTTTGATTCGATAATTCTTCTAAAATAGGCCCTAACATTTTGCAAGGTCCACACCAATTTGCGAAGAAATCTACTAATACATATCCTTCTTTTGTTAAAGATTCAAAATCTTGATCGGTACCATAAATTAATTCCATATTATTTTACCTCCTTATATTTTTTCAATAGTTCTTGTAAATTATCAATACTAATTTTATCTTTTTCGACTAGTTTTTCAACATTATCTACACTAATCACTTTGTATTTTAAGAATAAATCTAATGTTTCATAATTAAATTCATTTGCATTATCACTCGTTTTGTATTTTTCTTTTAGACTAGTAAATTCATCGATTACTTTCATAGAATCTTTTACCATTCCAGATAAAAAAGGTGTGTTATCTATAATCATAGATCCTACTTTTGTATCTTTGATAGAAATCACATTAAATGTTGGAAGAGATAATACATAAATTGCGATAAATGTGATAATAACATATTCAATAAATCCTACAATCGCACCTAAAAAACTAGAAAATATTCCGAGTATAATCGTAAGATTAAAAATACGTTCGATTAAACCAGTAAGTTTAACAAGAATGTGATATAAAATCATTAAGACCGTAAATACCACTAAAAATGCGATGACTTCATAAAGTAAAATGTTTAGTACAGTTACCCCTTTTACAATTCCGCCAAATTTAAAAAATGGAAGATTAGTATACATCCAAACAGACACTTGATCTTTGAATATAAATGACAAAACCACGACTGCGATTAAGCCAACGCAAGAAACAATTTCTTTTACAAATCCTCTTTTATACCCCATAAATGTACCAAATATAAGAACTCCTAAAATAATAAAATCAATTGTAGTCATGATGTACCTCCTTATAGTAAAATTATATTATAAAATGAAGAAAAAAGAAAGATATTTTAGATGAAATATGGTAAAATGAAAGTAAATGAGGTGACCTATGACAATAACTTTAAAAGTAAGTGATAATACAAAACAAAAGATGATTGAATACTTTCAAGATAAAAAAAGGCCAAAAACTCCAGCATATGCAGTTTTTCAAGCAGATGAAGAAGATACCGTTGTCACATTATATGAGTCTGGAAAAGTCGTTTTCCAAGGAATCAGTGCCGATATTGATGCTGCTATGTGGAGACAAATGGAAAAACATTTAAATCCAGAGAAAAAAATTGAAATGACAAACAGTGAGGAAAAGAAAAAAGAAAAAACAAAAGTAGAAAAAAATCCAAAATACTACTATGCCAATACAATTGGTTCTGATGAAGTAGGAACTGGAGATTATTTTGGGCCAATTGTTGTAACTGCTACTTATGTAACAAAAGAAGATATTCCGTTTTTGGAAAGCTTAGGTGTTAGAGATTCTAAAAAAATAACGGATCAAAAAATACTTTCTGTTGTTCCTGAAATCATTAAAAGAATTCCTTATGAAACATTCATTTTAACCAATGAAGAATATAATAAACGTTATCAAGAAAATATTAATATGAATAAAATGAAAGCCATCCTTCACAATAAAGTATTATGTGCATTAAAAGAAAAACAATACCCTACTGATTATATTGTGGTAGATGAATTTGCAAAACCATTTGTTTATTATAGTTATTTAAAAGATACCAATGCTTTAAAGGGAATTACGTTTATGACAAAAGCAGAAGATCAAGTTTTATCTGTTGCATGTGCTTCTTTAATTAGTCGTTATGTATTTTTAAAAGAAATGAATAAACTAAGTAAAGAAGTGGGATTTCAAATTCCAAAAGGTGCTGGTACAAAAGTAGACGATATTGGTTATGAAATTGTAAAAAAATATGGAATTGCAAAATTGAATTTTATCGCAAAATTAAATTTTAAAAATACAGAAAAAATTAAAAGCTACAAAAAACAAGGAGATTAATCCTTGTTTTTATTTACTTTCACAGGTTGCGCCTAAATCTTCATACATTTTCTGTAATCCTGACATTAGCATTTTTCCATCTTTGATATATTTATCTAATACTGGTTGATCTTCTAACATCTTATTCAAATTCATTTTCGAATAATCAATGGTAACATCTGCTACCACTTTATTAGATTCCCTATTTACTGTATAGGTATATCCTCCATAAGTATCATTCATATTTTTATAAGTTGTCTTAATGGTTTCTTCAAATAAGTCTAAAGTTTCTGCGCTATCACTCACTGTTTCTTCTTTTGTCGTTACCGTTTTTGCATATCCTTTTTCTCCTACCGCATCATAAGTAGAATTTACTTCATAACCATCTATTACATTTTTCGAATGAATGGTACAATGAAGTGACTTTATTTCCTTTTCTCCACAACCTGAAAGTAAAAATACCATTCCTAATACAATTAATAATTTTTTCATTTTTCATTCTCCTTTAACTTCTTATATTCTTCTTCTAATACATAAATATCTTTGCTGCTCATAAAGATGAGTACAGCATCTTTATATTTTAATAATTCATCTGCATGTTCTAAATCAATATGTTTTCCTTTTTTTAAATGGTCTAAAATCACTTGATAAGTAACATCTTCATATCCTTCTTCTGGCCGGTCTACTCCAATATCCATAACATATGCTTCATCTGCTAGAGATAGTGCATCTGCAAATTCTTGTGCAAATTCTTTTGTTCTAGATAAAGTATGTGTCTTTAGGATCGCCACTATTTTTTTATTTGGATATTTTTGTCTTGCTGATTTAATCGTTACTCTTACTTCTGTTGGATGATGGGCATAATCATCAATCATAACAATATCATCAAGTATGGTTTCTTTAAATCTTCTTTTTGCCCCTTGAAATGTTTTTAATGCTTTCGCAACTTCTTTTGCATCTAGTCTTTCATAACTACATACGCTGATAACTGCAAGTGCATTTAAAAGCATATGTTTCCCATATAATGGTAAGTCAAAATGTCCATAATAGTTGTCTTCTACAAATACATCAAAAGTTGTTCCATCTTCTCTATATTCCACGTCTCTTGCTTGAATATCATTATCATCATCTAATCCATAGAAAAACATTGGCGTATTGACATGAATGGTATGCGTATAAGAATCATCTCCACATGCAATTACCATTTTTGATGCTTTACTTGCAAATTCTTGATATGCTGATATTACATCATCTATATCTTTATAATAGTCGATATGATCTAATTCAATATTCGTAATAATCGCAATTGTTGGATCATATTCCAAAAAATGTCTTTTGTATTCACAAGCTTCTAGTGCAAAATACTTGTTCTCCTTGTTCGCATATCCTGTTCCATCTCCTATTAAATAATTACATCCCACAATTTCTTTTAATACATGTGCCATCATAGAAGTAGTTGTTGTTTTTCCATGACAACCAGAAATGGCAATGGTGTCAAACATACGTGTTAACTTTCCAATCATTTCTTGGTAAGTATATATCTTGCATCCTAAAGAAATTGCTTTTTCTACTTCTTCATGAGTTTCTGGAAATGCATTTCCTTTTATGATAATCATATCTTCTTTGATATTCTTTTCATTAAACGGAAGAATCTTAATTCCTTGTTCTCTTAATGGATCTTCTGTAAATAAATGTTCTTCTATATCACTTCCTTGTACTTCATATCCTAATGAATGCATAATTTGTGCTAGCGAGCTCATTCCAGTCCCCTTTATTCCAATAAAATGATACATAATTCACCCTCCTATGCAATAAAATTTAAAAGCAATGGTCCTAAAATCAATAATAAGATCAAAGGAACCACAAATAATACGGATATAATACTAATTTTAGTTGGAATTTTGTTAATTTCTCCTTTGATCATCAAAGATCTTCTCTCTCTTAAAAAATCAATTTGATGATACATGGTTTCAATGATATTACTTCCAAACACATCTGTTTGTGTAATATTTAATAAAATATTATGAATGGTTTCCGATGGAATTCTTTTTTTCATATCATTTAGTGCTTCCATCAAGGTTTTTCCAAATTTCATTTCAAATAATGCTTTACGGAATTCTTTTGATAAATCACTGTCGATATTTAAACAAGTTACTTCTAACGAGTTCTCTAGATTTCTTCCAGATTCTAAAGTAAGTGTCAATATTTCAAAAAAATATAAAGCATCTTTTTCTAATCGTTTTGTCCTTTTTTTAAGAGGACTTGTAATACAAAAGTAATGAAATAAATAGTAATAGATTACAGATATGATGGGTGCGAATACATATCCTAAATTCATTGTATAGAGAATGAGCAAAAACAGAAGAACGGTTGTAATAACTCTTAAATTTAAGAAGGTAGATGCATCAATTTTAGCATCTGTTCCAAGTAATTCAATTTCTTTTTCAATTTTTTGAACTGTTTTTTCTCTATAGATACTTTGAAAAAGGAATGTTTTTTTTGTCATGAAATCACATCCTTACTTTCATAATTTTTCTTACAATTATAATATATATGATATACATTATTAATATTATAAATGCGATCAATAACCCAAGTGGCGATGCAAAAAAAGGAGCAAAATAAGTTGGGTTTAATAAACTAATTAATAAAATAAATAAAATTGGTACACAGAATAGTACATACATTAGTATTTTACTACTTCCTGTTAAAGATTCTAATTCAAATTTTAGTTTTTTCTTACTAAATAAAGAAGTTTCAATGGAAGAGAATACATTGATAATATTTCCACCTGTTTTATTTAAAATCGATAAAGAAGCAGTTAAATAAGCGACTTCTTCTAATTTGATTCTTTCATTAAAACGTTTGAATACTTCTTCAATTGATAGTCCGAAGGATAATTCCATGGACATTTTTTGGAATTCTTTTCCAATTGGTCCTTTTAATTCTTTTGCGACTAAATCAATTGCTTGTACAATACTTCTTCCTGATTTAAAAGCATTATTCATAATGATAATTCCTTGCAGTAAATCATTTTCCAAACTAGAACGATATTTTCTATAAGAATACTGATAAAACATATCCGGTAAATAAAACCCTACAAGAATTGGTATCACAATTTCATATACTTGTAATACTTGAGATTGAATCGTTTTTGACACAATTGCAAGAAGTAATACAAGTATAGAGAAGAAAAACTTCATGGAAACGATATCCATTCCTGTTTGAAAACCATCTTCTAATACTCCTATGTATTTGTCATATTTTTTTGAATAGTTTGATAGAAATACTGACTTTTTAATCATTTTTTTAATAGTCTGTATACATTTTTTATAAATTCCATATATTTCATCCATCAAAGAAGGTGACTGTTCTCCTTGATAAGAAATTCCATATTTACCAATGCGTTTTTCTAATCTTACCGTTTTTAAATGTCTTAATAAGATTAAAATACCTATTAAAACGGTAATCAGTAATCCTGTTTGAAAAAAGAGTAATTCATTTGTTTTCGGTGCCACTACTTGAAGCGTAACCGTTGTTTTTGCTTCATTTCCTGCTTGATCGGTTACTTTGTATGTAATAGTATGAACTCCTGCTTTTTGATAAGATTCATTATAATTATTGGTAATCTTATTGGTAATATTTCCATCTTGCTTATCCGTTGCAGTTACCCCAGTCATTGGTGAATAAGAAGCTCCTTCTTTCAAAGTTTCATGCCTACTTTTTACATGAATGACAGGTACTTCCTTATCAATTTTGTATAAACCACTTACAGCAGATCTTTGATGATTTGTTGTATCAGTTGTAATAATACGAATTTGATATACTCCTGTTTCTGTAAGTAAGAAACTGGTTGGTTCATTATTTTCAATTAATTCTTTGTTAAAAGATTCCCCATCTTTTAAAATTTCATATTCATATTGAACTATGGAAGAATCTGGAGTATAAACTACTTCTAAATCTTCATTTGTCCAGTTATGATTTCGAATATTAAAACCAGTTTGTTCTTCCATAATTCACCCACTTTCTAATTCTCAAATATATCTTTTAATGTTTCAATTCCTCTTGCTTTAATTGTTTCATACACTTTTGGAACATAATCATAAAGTATAAATTCTCCATCCACTTCATGATTTTCCGTTACCCCAAGTTGTCTAAAAGCAAATATTTCTTTTAATTCAATTTCATCATTTTCAAATCCTACTACTTCACAGATGCTTGTTACTTTTCTTTTTCCATCACTCAGTCTGGATACTTGAACAACAATATCAATTGCATTTTCAATGTATTCACGAATGGCTCTTACAGGTATTTCCATTCCTGCCATAAGAACCATTGTTTCAAGTCTATTTAATGCATCATGTGGACTATTTGCGTGCATGGTCGTTAAAGATCCACTATGACCTGTATTCATTGCTTGAAGCATATCAAATGCTTCTTTTCCACGAACTTCTCCTACTATAATTCTATCTGGTCTCATACGTAGAGAGTTGATTACTAAATCACGAATGGATACTTCTCCTTGTCCTTCATAATTTGTTAATCTGGTTTCTAGACTTACCACATGTGCTTGGTGTAACTTTAATTCTGCAGCATCTTCAATTGTAATGATACGTTCATCATTTCCGATAAAAGAAGATAATACATTTAATAAAGTTGTTTTACCACTACCAGTTCCTCCTGTGATGATGATATTTAATTTTGCTTGAACACAAGCTTCTAAAAATCTTGCCATATAAGGTGTTAAACTTCCACCTCTTAAAAAATCATCAATATTCGCAATATCTTCTTTGAATTTACGAATTGTTAAGATAGGTCCTTTTAAAGATAATGGAGGTAAAACTGCATTTAATCTGGATCCATCTTGAAGTCTTGCATCCACCATAGGATTTGCAGCATCAATGGTTCTTCCAATTGGTTGAATCATTCTTTGGATAGTTCTTACAATATGATCATCATTGATAAAAGAAACTCCTTCTTCTTTTACAATTTTTCCATCCAATTCGATATATACTTCATTGGTTCCATTGACCATAATTTCTGATATTTCTTTTTCTTCTAGCAATTCCGATAAAGGTCCATAACCATTTACTTCATTATCAATCAAATGATAGATATAACTTCTTTCGATATTAGATAAATCATATCCTTCAATGGTTTTATCCACTTCTTCTCTTACATAATCGCTCATAGAGCCACTAATGGAATGATTATCATCAATTAGATTTTGTATAATTTTTGTTCTTAATTCATCTAATAATACTTTATTTGGAAAAGCTTCATAATCGGTTACAGTAGGAATATTTGCTTGCTTTTCTTCTATATGAAATTCTTCCATAAATTTTTTTGCCATAAGTCACCTACTTTTTCTTTTTTTCACGTAATAAAGCATTGGAAAGAAGTGTTAAATTCTTCATTGCTTTTTTATATCGTTTTATAATTTTAGAATCCATAGTTAATATTTTTCCATCTAAAACATATCGATCAATATTTTGGATATGAAAATTTTTTGGAATCGTATAATCAATATTATCATGAATAATATTTTTAATATCATAATGATCAAAATAAGAGCGATTATGATCCAATGCTTCATTTAATACAATCTTATAATTATCTTTTTCCATACTCTTATAAATAGAAACAATGGATTTCATGTTTTTAATATCAATTGGATCATTTGTCATAACATAAACGGTTTCATCACTTTGATCAAGTGCCATTAATTTAATAGAATCCATACAATGATTCGTATCTAATAATAGTACATCATATCTCATAGAAGCTCTATTTAAAATAGGTTCTAAATAACTTGCTTTTATTTTTGAAGCATCTCTTGGATCTTTTGGAGCAGGTAAAACGTCTATCCCTTCTGCATAAGTAATTACATAGTTTTCAATTTGATGAAAGCGATTATTACTTAAATCATCTACCATTTTATAAATATCACTTTTGTAATCCAAATTTAAACTAGAAGCAATCGCACTTCCATAAAAATCTAAATCTACAATCAATACTTTTTCCCCTAAAGACTGGATAATTCCTGCCAAATTTAAGGCCATGGTAGTTTTACCAGTTCCACCCTTCATAGATGTTACAGTAATGATTTTTCCTTGTTTAATTGCCATAAAAGCACCTCTTATTCTTTTACGAGTACTACTTTTCCATCTTTTAGGGTACCTGTATAAGATACCTGAATGGTATATAGTTTTCTTCCTAGCATAACGCTATAAACACTTTCTTCTCTTTTTGAAATATGAACTGTCACTTTTTCTTCTTGAATATCCATTTGATCAAACGTAATTTCTTTTAAGTTTTCTTTCAAATAAGATTCTAAATCAATATGATGTAAAAGAGTATTTTGAATTCCATCTTTTACCACATTTTCCATTCTTCTTTTTTCTGTTCCTAAATGAACAATATCAAATAGAAATCCCATAAATAATCCTAATATTGGAATTAATATCAAAAAAGCAGCCAATGTTTGTCCTTTATTATTCTTCATAAAGAACACGCTCCACAGAAACTCTATAAGGACTATTCAGTACTTGACTTAATCCAGGAGTCATAAGTTTTACTCTTTTTTCTAATGTAACATGTACATGATGTTCTGTTTTTTGAAGATCTACTTGAATTTTTTTTGGAGATGTATAGGAAATAATTTCGTTTTCTTTTCCACTTTCATATAAATTACAAACATAATCCAAATCATTTTCTAATTGATATTTATTTAATAAAATGTTCCCAAAATCAAACATTGCCATAATCAAAAATACAAAAACAGGAAATACAAGGATAAATTCTATTAATGCTTGTCCACGATTATTCTTCATATCCTCACATCCTATACTATATTAAATTATATCATTGATTCCAAAAAAAAGAAACTATAAAGTCTCTTTTTTATGGATTTCCAGTATTAATTTTTTTTATTGACTTGATGTACAATCATATTCTGGAGTATCTAAAGAATATATATCGGATCCTCTTAACTCACTAATCATAAAATGTGTATAAACTGGGGTACAACTGCAGCCATGTGGAGTATGATTTTTACAAGAATCATTATTGTTTTGTAATATGGAAACAGTTCCATCCGACGATGTAATAATTGCAAAATCTTTTTCATCCAATTCACAAACTGATCGTAAATTATTCTCATTAATTCTACAAGAACCAGCATGTTCTTTAATCCATGGTTCTAGGCTTTGTAACACTTGAATATGATCCGAATATTTTTCAGCTCCATTAAAGCAATATTCTTTGTCTGCCATATAACACAAATAAGAAGTTTCTATGATATCATTTTGTACATCATATTTAAAATAATAATCTGAATTTAAATCAGATGCATTCACTTTATATACAAAAGAATATGGCTCTTTTTGACATCTCGATTTTTCTTCTAGACTAGGATCACTTCTTGTAAACATATTTCGATATTTTTGACAATCAGCTTCTGTATAGAAAGGAATCTTTCCATCACAAGATTTTTCTTCTTTCCCATTTACTATTCTTACCACGCACCATTTTTCTGAGATGGATCCACCTGTTTTTGCTCCTGAAGAACTAGTTGAATAAATTATGCCTGTGACTGTCCCTTTTGTTTGACCATCAGATGATGGGATTGAAAGATCCAAGTTTTGGATAGAACTTCCATCACATCCCTCTTCTAATTTCGTAATCGTAACATCGGTATCGGTAAATCCTTTTGTTACACACCAGGTTCCATCATTCATTTCAAGTGCAATATTTCCACTGACATTAATAGCAGCATAACCTTTCTTAGGTTTACTTCCTTTATAATCCAAATCCGTTCCTGTTAAATCTACTATAAATGCAGTACTGTTACCATCTAATCTTGCACTCTTGGACTTTGATTCCATTGCATTTACAATCTCATCAGCAGTATTTTTCAGACTCTTTTTCTTTGCATCATTGATTTTGTTCATAATTAATGGTGTGGTAATTAATGCAATGACTGTCAGTATGATAATCACTACGAATAACTCAATTGATGTAAATCCTTTCTTCTTCATATATCTCCCTACTTTCTACTATTTAAATCATAACATTTCTTGTTTAAATAATCAATGTGTCATTTTCTAAAAAAAGTTTATTTACAAAAAAAAGAAACTATAAAGTCTCTTTCTTATGGATTTCGTTTAAATAAAGATTGTATGTTTCTTTTGCGATTTCACTCCATGGAGTTGCAAGATCATGATAAGCTCGTTCTTTTACTTTTTCATATAGTTTTTTATCTTTTAGTATTTCAATTACTCTATCTGTATATTTTTCCACATCATCTAAAGCAGTAAATCCGTTTACATTATTTGTAATGGTATTAGAGGTAACAGAACCTTCAATAAATACCGTTGGTGTTTTTTGACTAGCTGCTTCTATTTGGACTAAGGAAGATGCATCAAATAAAGATGGAAACAATAATAAATCCGATACATAATAAATCGCTTTTAGGTATTCTCTATCCGTTATTTTTCCTGTTAAAATTATGGATTCTTCTAAATGATATTCTTTTATTTTTTGTTTTAGCTTCTTTTCGTCTGGACCTTCTCCTACATAAAGCATTTTATAAGAGATATTTTTTTGTTTTAACCTTTTTAATACTTCTAATAAAAAGAAAATATTTTTTACTTCGTTGATTCTTCCTACAAATAAGAATGTATATTGTCTATCTAATTGGTATTGTTTTTTTACTTTTTCAATGAGTGAAGGATGATCTAACAAAGTCATTTCAGTTCCATTATGAATCACGATTGCATCTTTCGTATAACCATAATCTTTTAATACTTTTTCCATGGCATGATTTACTGCGATACATTTGTCACATTGTCCATATATTCTGGCAACGTATTTAACTAATTTTTGAACCATCCATTCACTTTTTAAATACTTACGAAATTCAAAATCAAATCTTGTATGCATAGTACAAATTACTGGAATATGTAAAGATTTTCCGATTTTTAAACCTAGCTTCCCTATTGCGAATGGAGAATGTATATGAATGATATCAAAGTTTTCTTTTTTTAATTCTTGAACAAAATCATTCTTTTCAAAAAAAGGAGATCCTAATCGATATGCAGTTAGGGGTACTTTCATACTTTTTACACGAATAATTGGATATCCTCTATCCTCTTCATATCCTGTTTTGGGTACCACCACTACAACATCCGCATATTTTTGATATTCTTTTGCAAGATGTTCTACTACCATGACGACTCCATCTTCAGTTGGAAAATAGTTATCTAAAAATAATCCGATTTTTAATTTTTTCATAAATCACCTGTAAAAAAAAGATTGTAAACTCTTTACAACCCCGAATCATAATCACAAGTACCTTGTCCTGGCGCAGCACCTGGTATATATTCATATCCCATCATATTACATGAAGATTTTGTCATCATATCTTGAAAATATCCCCCTAAAAGTTTAACAACTGCGACAACTACAACACTAATGACCGTTATAATTAATAAATACTCTACTAAAGCTTGCCCTTTTTGATTTCTTCTCATAAAATCACTCCCGACCTTTATTACTCTATTCACAGTGTATCTTTTTTTTGTCGATTTGTCAAATCTTTTTATTTGTGATATATTAATAACCGGTGAGAAAAATGCATATTAATACCAATAATAAAACAATTCCGATTAAGGAATGTAAAAATATTTGGCAAAAATTTCTAGGTTTTATGTTTAAAATCGAACCAATTGAATCAGGTCTTTGCTTTCCAAAATGTAAAGCAATCCATACATTTTTTATGTATCAACCGATTGACGTTGTGATGACAGATAAAAATAATCGTATTTTATACTTTTATCAAGATTTAAAACCATGGAAAATTATTTGGCCGAAAAAAGGTGTTTATTACACCTATGAATTTCCAGCTAATAGTATGGACTATTATGGAGTCAATGATATTTTTAGAGTAAAAAAAGGTTCTTAATGAACCTTTTTTTATTATAAACTTTCACTATATTCAAATTCAAAGTCAAGAATTTGAACGGTATCTCCTTCTTTTGCCCCTAATTCTCTTAATTTATCATCAATACCTAATCGTTTTAATTTTTGAGCAAATCTTAAAACAGATTCATCTGTTAAGAATTGAGTCATTTTTAAGATTTTTTCTACTTTTTCACCACGAATTACCCATTTGTTATTTTCTCTTGTAATCGTGAATGGTACTTCTTCTTTGTATTCATATAATACGTGTTTTTCAAATTTTTCTTTCGTATAAAGGTCTTCTTTTGGTGTTTGATCTAATAAATCTGCAAGTGCATAAAGAACTTCTTTTAAACCTTCTTTTTTCATCGCACTAATTGGATAAACTTTTTCTTTTACCTTTTTTTTGAATTTTTTTAAGTTTTCTTCTGCTGATTCCATATCCATTTTATTCGCTAAAATAATCATTGGTTTTTTTAATAAATTCGGATTAAATTCTTCTAATTCTTTTTGAATGGTTACATAGTCTTCATAAGGATCTCTTCCTTCAAAGGCACTCATATCAATTACATGTACTAAAACTCTAGTTCGTTCGATATGTTTTAAGAATTTATCCCCAAGTCCTTCCCCTTTGGAAGCCCCTTCAATAAGTCCTGGAAGATCTGCCACAACAAAACTTCTTCCATCCCCTACTCTTACCATTCCAAGGTTTGGATTTAATGTCGTAAAATGATAAGCAGCTATTTTAGGTTTTGCAGCAGATATTTGAGATATTAAAGTAGATTTTCCAACAGAAGGCATTCCAACAAGTCCTACATCTGCTAGAAGTTTTAATTCTACATGAACTTTTCTATGTTCTCCTGGTTCTCCTTTTTCTGCATAGCTTGGAGTGGGATTCGTTCTAGTAGCAAGCGCGGCATTTCCTCTACCACCACGTCCTCCATGTGCGATAATTACTTCTTCTCCGTGAGCAGTAAAATCAGCAATAATATACCCTGTTTTTGGGTCACTTACTACCGTTCCAACTGGAACTTTTATTACGATTGGAGAACTTCCTTTTCCATGTTTGGTACTACCTTGTCCATTTTCTCCTTTTTTCCCTTTAATCATCTTTTGGAAACGGAGATCTAATAAGGTATTTAAGCCTTCATCTGCTTTGAAAATAATGTCACTTCCGTGCCCACCATTTCCACCATCAGGTCCTCCCATTTCTACAAATTTTTCACGATGATATGCCATACAGCCATTTCCACCATCGCCAGCTAATAATTCGATTGTTACGTCATCTACAAACATAACATCACCTCAATTCAAATTTATTATACAAGAAAAAAATAGTTTTGAAAACTATTTTTAATTAATGTCTTTCTGCATATACACTTG